>JBERSB010000047.1:0-3993 GCA_041236755.1 Luminiphilus sp.
CCCTCGGCCTCGATCGACGGACCGCCGGGGTAGGGGAGTCCGAGCAGCGCAGCGCCCTTGTCCAAGGCTTCGCCCGCGGCGTCGTCCCGGGTCGTGCCGAGCCGCTCGCTCGAGCCGGGCTCGGCGAGGCGGTAGAGCGCCGTGTGGCCGCCGGACGCGACCAGGCAGAGCGCGGGCAGCGGCATGTCGGGCTCGGCCAGCAGCCCCGTGTGCACGTGCGCCTGGACGTGGTCGACCCCGAGCAGCGGCTTGTCGAAGCGCCACGCCAGCGCCTTGGCCGCTGCCATCCCGACGAGCAGGCAGCCGACCATCCCCGGACGGTGCGTGACCGCGATCGCCGACAGGTCTGCGGGCGACACCGCGGCGTCGTCGAGCGCCTGGCGCACGATCGGGAGTACGCGCTCGGTGTGCGAGCGGCTGGCGACCTCGGGGACCACGCCGCGCCACCGCTTGTGCAGGTCGATCTGCGAGTGGACGACGTTGCTCAGCACCTGATGGCCGTCCTGCACGACGGCTGCTGCGGTCTCGTCGCAGCTGGTCTCGATGCCGAGGATGAGCTGGGGCACGCATCCAGCATGGCGGGCTGCGTCGCGGCTTGCCACCGGCTACTGCCTACAGCCGTTCGCGCAGCGCCGCCAAGGCCGCTGCCAGCTGGGCGTCGGACTCCACCGTGGGCGGCCCCGAGACGTCCAGGTCGAAGCGCGCGGCGAGCGCCCGGAAGTCGTCCAGGTAGGCAGCGGGCACCTCGACCTCGTGGAGCAGGCGGTAGAGGCGCGCGTTGTCCTCGTTGTTCACGGGCACCGCGACGTCCGGCGGGATGCCGCCCTGGTCCTTGTCGGCGGGCGTCCCGTCGGTCGCCTGGTTGCGCTCGATGTTGCGGCCGCTCGGCGTCCGGTAGCTCCCGGTGGTGAGCTTCAGCTTGAACGCGCGGTCCTTCCACGAATAGACCGTGTTGACGTAGCCCTTGCCGTGCGTGCGCACGCCGACGATCGCGGCGCGCTCGTGGTCCTGCAGCGCGCCGGACAGCACCTCGCTCGCGCTCGCCGACTGCTCGTTGACCAGCACGACGAGCGGCAGGTCGGGCCACAGCGCCTCGCCAGGCACCGCCTCGTAGACCTCGTCCTCTCCAGCGCGGCGGTACTGCGTGGCGATGACGCCTTCTCGGAGGAAGCCACGCGCGATCTCCAGGCACTGGTCGAGGCTGCCGCCGCCGTCGTAGCGCAGGTCGAGGATCAGCCCGCGCAGCGGCCGCTCGGCCTCGAGCGCGCGGATCGCGTCGAACAGCTGGTCGGCCGCGGTCGGGTGGAAGTCGGAGAGGTAGACGTAGCCGAGCCCCTGCTCGGGGTCGACGTAGTGCGCCCACTTGACGCACGGCCGCTGGACGCTGCCGCGGCGCACCGAGACCTCGAACCGCTCGTCGCCTCGCCGCACGTCGAGCACGACGGCGGAGCCGGCCTCGCCGCGGATCCTCGCTGCGACCTCGCGCCGCGCCGCGTCGTCTGCCAGCGGCTCGCCGTCCACGGCCAGGATGACGTCGCCCGGCCGCAGCCCCGCTGCCTCGGCGGGGCTGCCGACGAACGGATAGTGCACCACGACCTCGTCCTCGGGCGCCGTCATCACCGCGCCGATGCCCTCGTAGGCGCCGCTGCTGGCTTCGTCGTAGCTGGCGACGCCGGCGGGCGGGATGTAGCGGCTGTAGCGGTCGAGGCCGTCGACCATGCCCGCGATGGCGCGCTCGATCAGCTCGTGCTCGTCCGGGGGCTCGATGTGCGACCTGAGCACCTCGCTGTAGACGATCTCGAGCGCCGAGCTCTGCGGCTCCGCCAGCCGTCCGTTACGGCCTTTCCCCAGGTAGATTCCGGCCGCGAAGGCAGCCAGGATCATCGCCCAGTTCACGACCAGGAACCACAGCGGCAGGCGCGGTTGCTGTTGCATCGATACAGCGTATGGTGAAACGAAATGGCGCGCATTCTCGTCGTCGATGACACGCCGCAGAACCTGAAGCTCATCGAGCTCTACCTCCGCGACACCGAGTTCGACGTCGTCGCCGTCGGCGGCGGCCACGAGGCGATCGAGCAGGCGACGAAGGCGAGCTTCGACCTGATCCTGCTAGACGTCGTGATGCCCGGGATCGACGGCTTCGAGGTCTGCCGCCGCCTGAAAAACAACCCGCTCACGGCGTTCGTGCCGGTCATCTTCCTGACCGGTCGGATGAGCGACGAGTCCGACAAGCTCGCGGCCTACAAGCTCGGCGCGGTCGACTACATCCAGAAGCCGGTCAACCGCGAGGAGCTGGTGGCGCGGATCCGCGTGATGCTGCGGCTGGAGGAGGCTCGGTCGCGCTTGGAGCGTGAGAACATCCGGCTGCGCACGGAGCTGATGAAGACCCAGCAGCGCACGTCCGAGATCGCCGAGGCGTTCGAGGATCTCCGGCGGCTGCACCAGGAGCAGCGAGGCGAGCGCACGTTCGAGATGGTCACGCTCGACCGGGATCACGTGGTGCGCTCCTTCGGCGCGGAGGCGGCGCGCATGCTCGGCGGCCTCGAGGCCGGCAAGCCGCTCGCGGACTGCGGCGCGACGGCTGCGGCAGTCGCGCAGCTGGTCGTCGCCGGCGAGGAGGACGGCTCGGTGGACGTCGTCGACGGCGGCGGCGAACCGCGGGAGCTCGGCGTCAGCGTGCGCGCGCTCGAGGGCGGCGACGTGCTCGTGCTGTTGCGGGACCTCGCCGGCCTGCGGGTCGCCGAGCGCCGCGTCGCCGAACGCACCCTCGCGGTCGGCGAAGAAGCGGCCGGCGACGATGGGATCGGGGCGGGCGACGACTACCGGATGACGGAGTTCGTCGGCGCCTCGGCGGCGATCGCCACGCTGTCGGCCTGTGTCGACAGCCTTCGGCAGAAGCGCTCGACGGTCCTGATCTACGGCGAGAGCGGCACCGGCAAGGAGCTCGTGGCCCGCGCGCTGCACTTCGACGGCCGCCACCGCAACGCGCCGTTCATCCCGCTGCACTGCGGCGCGATCGCGCCCGAGCTGATCGAGAGCGAGCTGTTCGGCCACGAGAAGGGAGCGTTCACGGGCGCGCACGCAGGCCACGAGGGCCTGTTCCGCGCCGCCGACGGCGGCACGATCTTCCTCGACGAGATCGCCGAGACGTCTCCGAGCGTGCAGGTCAAGCTGCTGCGCGTGCTGCAGCGCGGCGAGATCCGGCCGGTCGGCGCCAACCAGCCGCGCATCGTCGACGTGCGCATCATCGCTGCCACCAACCGCGACTTGCTCGAGCTGGTGAAGGAGGGTCGGTTCCGAGAGGACCTCTACTACCGCCTGGAGGTCGTCACGCTCCAGCTGCCGCCGCTGCGGGAGCGGCTGGCCGACCTGCCGCTGCGCGTGAACAGCTTCCTCGAGGCCGCCAACCGGAAGTACGAGCGCGGCGACCGGCCGGTGCGCGGGTTCTCCAAGGGCGCGATGGACCGGCTGATGGCCTATTCATGGCCGGGCAACGTCCGCGAACTCGAGAACATCATCGAGGGCGCGTTCGCGCTCGACGTCGGCGAGGTGGTGCAGGTCGAGGACCTGCCCGAGCGGATCCGCGAGGGACGGCCGGCGCTGCGGCCGCGCCCGGTGCAGCGCAGCGGTGCTGTGCCGCCGCCCTCACCTGCCGGGGCCGCGGACATCCGCGGCCACCGCGACGCCGCGGAGCGCGCGGCCATCGAGGAGGCGCTGCGGCAGACCGGCGGCGACAAGGCCGCGGCCGCGCAGCGACTCGGGATGGCGCGCAGCACGTTCTACCGGCGCGTCAAGGAGCTCGGGATCGCCTGAGCCGTGGCCGGCCGTGCGCATTGCCCAGCGACCAGGCCCAGCGAACCAGGCCCAGCGCCTCAGAACGTCACCAGCACGCCGAGCTGGAAGCCGTCGAGCACGAGGTCGTTCTCGAACTGGTAGCCGTCGGCGGTGCCGGTGGACGTGAACTCGCTGTAGCGCCAGCCCGCGAACACCAGG
>JBERSB010000048.1:0-8310 GCA_041236755.1 Luminiphilus sp.
ACCGGCGTCCGCGCGCGCCGCCGCGCCCGCCGCCGAAGCCGCCGCGTCGGCCGCCCCAGGTCACCTCGTGGTAGCCGGCCTCTTTGCCGCCCTCGGCCTCGAACACCACCGCGCCGGTGGCGTCGAGCACCTCGACCTTCGGCGCCGCCTCGCTGTCCTGGGACAGCACGTAGCGGAACGTCGGGGTGGTGAACGGGTTGGCGGCCAGCCAGCGGCGGGCGCCGAAGTAGCCCCGGTCGTAGCCGCCGCGGAGCAGCACGCCGTCGCTCGCAGGCAGCGCGAGCAGCGGGCTGCGCAGACCGCCCGCGTCCAGCTCTTCGAGCGCGGACACGTCGAGGCCCCAGATGCCGCGGCCGTGGGTGCCGACCAGCAGGTGCGGGTGGTCGGGGTGCACGAGCAGGTCGTGGGCGGCGCTGCGCGGCAGCCCGTAGCCGAGCGGGAACCAGTGCGCGCCGTCGTCGATCGAGACGTGCACGTCCATCTCGGTGCCGACCAGCAGCACGCTGGCGTTGCGCGGGTGCTGGCGGATGACGTTGACGGGCTCGGCAGGCAGGTCGTGCGCGATCGACAGCCAAGAGTCGCCGCCGTCGTCGGTGCGGAACACGTAGGCGTCGCGGCGGTCCTCGCGGTAGCCGGTGAAGCTGACGAACGCGGTGTCGGCGGCGTGCGGTGACGCCTCGACGCGGCTGACCCAGAGCCCCTGGACGTCTGCCGGGAAGCGGTCGGTCAGGTCCGTCCAGCGGCCGCCGCCGTCGTTGGTCCGCCAGACCTTGCCGTCGTCGGTGCCGACCCAGATGCGGTCCTCGCGCTCGGGCGACTCGGCGATCGTGGTGATGGTGCAGTGCGGCACGTCGCCCTTCTTCTTCTCGCGGTCGTTGGTCGTCAGATCGGGGCTGATCGTCGTCCAGTCGTCGCCGCGGTTGCGCGAGCGGTGCACGTGCTGGCTGCCGACGTAGACGGTGCGCGACGCGTGCGGCGAGAGCACGATCGGGGTCATCCAGTTGAACCGCAGCGGCTGCTCACCCTTGCGGCTCTTCGGCTTGATGGAGCGGCGCGCGCCCGTGCGCAGGTTCGAGCGCAGCAGGCCGCCGAACTGGGACTCGGAGTAGACCGTGTCCGGGTCCTCGGGGTCGGGCACCGAGTAGAAGCCGTCGCCGCCGGAGATCTTGGTGGCGTCCTGTGCCTCGATGCCGGCAGACGTGGGGCCGTGGATCGGGAACCCCCACGTGCCGTTGTCCTGCAGGCCGCCGTAGACGCGGTAGGGGGCGCTGCGGTCGACGCCGATGGCGTAGAACTGCAGGATCGGCAGGTGCGTCAGGTGGTCCCAGTTCTTGCCCTGGTCCCATGTCACCGCGATCCCGCCGTCGTTGCCGAGCAGGCAGTGCTGGCTGTCGGCGGGGTCGATCCAGAGCGCGTGGTGGTCGGAGTGCAGGGTGCTGCCGAACGAGCGGCTGCCGCGGCGGCGCCCGCCCGACGGCGACCAGGTCTTGCCGCCGTCCTTGCTCTGGTAGACGGTCACCGACAGCACCCAGAGGTTGTCGGCGTCGTTGGGGTCGACCCGCACCTGGCCGTAGTAGTAGCCAGGGCTGCCGCCGATCGACGTCTTGTCCTCGTGGGTCTTGGTCCACGAGTCGCCGCCGTCGTCGCTGCGGTAGACCTCGCCGCCGACGAGGCGGCGGCGCGGTCGGCGGCGCGGGTCCTGCGCCTCTTCGGGCCCGTCGATCCACTCTTGCCGAGCGACCGGATCGGCGAGCACCTCGGCGGACGGCAGCGCGGCGTCCTCGCGGCGGTCCTCGTCCTTGCCGGCGTCGGGGCCGCGCGGCTCGTCGCCGCTCGGGGACTCGGCGGGCTTGCGCTCCTGCGGCCGCGGGTTGAGGTTCTCGATCGAGGCGTAGAGCACGTCGCCGTCGCGCAAAAAGCAGTCGAGCCCGATGCGGCCGAGCTTGCCGTCGGGCAGGCCGTTGTCGAGCACCTCCCAGGTGGCGCCGCCGTCGGTCGAGCGGTGGATCCGCGAGCCCTCGCCGCCCTCCGCGAAGTTCCACGCGCGCCGGCGGCGCTCGTAGGACGCGGCGAACAGCACGTCGGGCTTCTGCGGGTGCATCACGACGTCGACGACGCCGACGTCCGCGCTGACGTGCAGGATCTTGGTCCAGGAGTCGCCGCCGTCGGTCGTCTTGTAGAGCCCGCGCTCCTCGTTGGGCGAGTAGAGCGCGCCCAGCGCGGCGACGTAGACCGTGTCCGGGTCGTCGGGGTGCACCACGATGCGGCCGATGTGGTCGGTGCCGTCCAGGCCGAGCCAGCGCCACGTCGCGCCGCTGTCATCCGAGCGGTAGACGCCGTCGCCCCAGTACGAGCTGCGCTGGTTGTTGGCTTCACCGGTGCCGACGTAGAGGACCTTGGGCTCGCTCGGGGCGACCGCGAGGTCGCCGATCGAGATCGAGTAGGCGTTCTGCAGCTGCGGCTCGAACGACACGCCGTTGTTGGTCGTGTGCCAGACGCCGCCGCTCGCGGCGGCCAGCCAGTACTCCTGCGGCCGCTTGGGGTTGACGGCCACGTCGACGATGCGGCCGCCGCTCTGCACGGGCCCGAGCTCCTTCCACGGCAGCTGCGCGAGCACGTTGGTGCGCAGGTGGTCCTGGTCGGTGGTCTGGGCTGCGGCGGCGGCGCAGAGCAGCGAGAGCGTCGTGGACAGGGCGAGGTGTTGGTTGCGTTGCATCACGGGGTCCTCAACGGCTCTGGGTGGTGGGGTCGGCGCTGCGCGCGGCGGGCAGCGTCGCGGGATCGGGGCGCAGCTCTACGGCGCGGGCGTCGACGTCGTCTTCGCCGGCGAGCCGCACGCGATAGGTGCCGGGGTCGACCAGCCCGCGGCCGGCGCGCGCGTCCCATCGGATCGCCTGCAGGCCGCGCACGGCCTTGCCCTTGACCTTGGCGACCTGTTCGCCGGCCACGTCCTCGACGATCAGCTCCGGTGGGTCGTCGGGCGCTTCTCGGAGCCATAGGTAGACCGTCGCGCCGTAGCCCGGGTTGTCGGCGCGGAACTCCTTGCTGCCCTGGAAGCCCCGGCTCGCCATCTTCCAGAGGTAGGCCGGCTGCACGGAGGCGATCCAAGCGTCGCGCCCGACGATCCGCTCGCTGAGCTGACGCAGGCCCTCGATGTCGAGCACGAAGATGCCGCGGCCGTGGGTGGCGGCGACCAGGTCGCTGTCGCGGTCCTGCACGACCAGCTCGCGCACCGAGACGTTGGGCATGCCGTTGGCCAGCCGCAGCCAGTTGTAGCCGCGGTCGAGCGACGCCCAGGTCCCGTGCTCGGTGCCGAGGAACAACAGCTCCTCGTTGCGCGGGTCCTCGGCGAAGCTGTGGCAGACCGCGCGGCCCGGCAGGGTGGTCGCCATGCTGTAGAAGGTCTCGCCGCGGTCGTCGCTGACGAACACGTGGGTGCGGAAGTCGTCGCTGCGGTGGCCGTCCAGGGTCACGTAGACGCGGTCGGCTTCGTGGTTGGAGGGGACGATGTCGCTGACGTAGAGCCGCGTGTCGATCGGGAGGTTCTCGTCGATGCGCAGCCACGCCGCGCCGCCGTCGTCCGAGCGCCACAGCGCGCCGTCGTCGGTGCCCACGTAGAGCAGGCCGCGTTCGATCGGGCTCTCGGCCAGCGCGCACGCGGTGCCGTCCTCGGTGTCGCCGAGGCGCGGCGATACGCAGTCCATCTGGATGCCGCGCGCGTTGGTCACGGGGCCCTGGTCGGGCCGGGAGCCGCGGTTGTCGAGGTGGCTGTGGCGGTCGCCGCGGTAGAGGTAGTTGCCGGCGTGGTAGACCACGAGGCGGTTGTGCGGCGAGAGGATGAACGGCGCGTCCCAGTTGAAGCGCGCGCGTCCCCCGTCGCTCGGCCGCCCGCGCGACATGCGCGCCTGGCGCCCGGTGCGCGTGTCGACCAGGCCGGCGTTGCCGTTCTGGCTGGTCGCGAAGACCACGTGCGGCTCCACCGGGTCGGCCTGCGCGCCGAAGCCGTCGCCGCTCCAGATCTTGAAGCAGTCGTGCGTGGTCACGCCGTCGCGGTAGCGGGTCTGCGACGGCACCACCCAGGTGCCGTTGTCCTGCAGGCCGCCGATCACGTTGTAGGGCACGCTGTTGTCCGTGTCGCAGTCGTAGTACTGCGCCGCGGAGAAGCCCTTGTGCAGCTGCCAGGTAGAGCCCTGGTCGTAGCTCTCGTTGACGCCGCCGTCGCAGACCGCGATCAGGTGTTCGCTGTCGTCGGGGTCGATCCAGACGCCGTGGAAGTCGACGTGGATGCCGCGGTTGATGCCCGCGAACTCGGCGCCGCCGTCGGTCGAGCCCCACAGCGTCGTGCCGACGCAGTAGACGTTGTCGGGCGTCTGCGGGTCGACCCGGACCACGGAGTAGTAGAACGGCCGCTCGGTCAGGCTGTTGACCCGGGTCCAAGACTCGCCGCGGTCGTCGCTGCGGAACACGCCGCCGGTCTCGAAGCCGCGCTCGCCTTGTCGGTCCTGGCGGTTGGCGACCTGGCCGAAGAGCCGGCCCGAGTAGGGGCCGTTGGGCCGTCCGGCGGCGCGCGCGACGCCGGTCGCGCGCGTGTCGAAGGTCAACTCGACCTCCTGGATGTCCTCGCCGCGGGTGAACATCACCTGGATCTGCTGCCCGCCGCGCGAGTCCCGGATGATCTCGATCAGGTCCGCGTAGGTGGCCACGGCCTCCTCGTCGATCGCGGTGATCCGGTCGCCGACCTGCAGGCCGGCCTTCTGCGCGGGTCCGCCTTCGGTGACCGTCACGAGGATCGCGCCCGCCGCGTCGGTCTCGATGATCGCGCCCTCGGTGCCGACGCCCATCACCGCCGAGCCGCGCGCGTTGCGCTGCCGCCGGCCGCCCTCGCGCTCTTCGCCGCTGCCCCCAGGCGCGTCCTTCTGTTCGCCGGTGGCCCAGCCGCTGCGCTCGGTCTCGATGATCGCGAACATGGTGTCCGGGTCCGACGCCAGCAGGTCGATGCCGCTGCGGCCCCAGGTGCAAGACGGCAGGCCGTCGCGCAGCCGCCGCCACGAGCCGCCGCCGTCGACGCTCTTGTAGAGCCCGGTCTGCTCGCCGAAGCGGACCACCGGGTCGTTGCCGTCGAAGCGGTCGCGCCGCCGCTCGTACATGCAGGCGAACACCGTCATCGGGTCGCGCGGATGCAGCCGCACGTCGACGCAGCCGGTCTTGTCGTCCTTGTAGAGGACGCGCTCCCAGGTCGCGCCGCCGTCCTGCGTCCGGAAGACGCCGCGCTCGGGGCTGTCTCCCCACAGGCGTCCGAGCGCTGCGACATAGACGATGTCGGGGTCGGTCGGGTGGACCTCGACGTGGCCGATCTGGAACGTCTCGCGCAGCCCGACGTGGGTCCAGCTGTCGCCGCCGTCGGTCGACTTGTAGACGCCGTCGCCCCACTGCACGGAGTTGCGCGCGTTCTCCTCGCCGGTACCGACATAGATGACGTCGGGGTCGCTAGGCGCGATCGCGACGTCGCCGATCGACGCGGTGCCCTGGTCGTGAAACACGCACTCCCACGTGGTGCCGGCGTTCTGGGTGCGCCAGACGCCGCCGCCCGCGGTCCCGACGAACCACGTCGACTGGCGGTCGTCGTGGACCGCGATGTCGGTCATGCGTCCCATCGGGTTGGCCGGGCCGAGGTGGCGCCACGCTAGGTGCTCCACGGCGGCGCTGTCGAAGATCGGCGGGTTGTCCTGCGCGGGCAGCAGCGATGCGGCCGCGGAGCAGGCGAGAAGGGCGAGGGAGAAGCGTCGCTGCATGGGGGATCCGTCGGGGCTCGACGTCGCGCCGTAGCTTACGACGGATCGCGCCGGCGGTCCGCTACGCCGAGGCCGACGATGTCACGAATCGGTGTTTGCGGCGCCCGGGTCACACCCGGACAGAGCCCTGCCAGTGGTGCAGGAACCGCTGGCGCATCGAGCGGCGCGAGAACCGCTGGCCGATGCTGCGCAACAGCGAGCGCGCCGAAGCCGGCCGCTCCAGGTAGGTCAGCGCGCGCAGGTGCACCCCGAGCGGCAGGTCGGCCGTGTCGAGCAGGCTGTCGAGGCGCTCGGCGGTCGCCGGGAGCGGCCGCCCGCTGCCGGCGAACGCGAGCAGCAGCACGGCGTGCAGCTCGGGGAGGTCGAGCGCGTCGGCGCGCTCCTGAAGCGCCTCGTCGTCGGCGCCGAGGCGGACGAGGTGGGCGCGCGCGACCGCTTCGCCGAGCTGGTCCCTTGCCGCGGTCGCCTTGTCGACGGCGTCGGTGAAGCGCGCGCGGGCCTCGTCGTCGCGGCCGCGGAAGAACAGCCGCTCGCCCGCGAACAGCGCCGCGCGCGCCGCGTAGACGGGCAGCGCCAGCTGGGAGGCCTCTTCGTAGGCGAGGTTGAGGTCCTGCACGGCCTCGGGGTCACCCAAGAGCGCGCGCAGTTGGCCGCGGTAGAGGTGGAACCGGAGCCTGGCGCGCGGCCGGTGCTTGACGGGCGGCGCCTTCTCGACCTCGGCCATCGTGCGCGTCGCGCTGGCGTAGCGGTGGGCCAGCGCCTCGGCGCGCGCGAGGTCGATCCAGACGTGGCAGCGCAGCTCGGCCTCTTGGATCGGCAGCAGCTTGCGCGCGGCGAGCGCGTGCTTGGTGCTGTCGGCGGCCTGCCCGAGGTAGAGCAGGATGCGGCCGTGCAGCGCGTGGGCCTGGGCTGCGTGGCCGCGCTGCTCGTCGTCGGTCGCGTCCGCGAGGTCGTCGTGCACTGTCTCCACGAGCGCGATCGCCGAGACCATGCGGCCCTGGTCGAGCGCGTCCGATGCGAGGCCGATCCGCGCCGCGGCGGACGCCGCGACGTCGTCGAGCTCGTGGGCCAGCAGCTCGGCCTCCTGGAACGTCCTCGTGGCGGCCGCTGGCTGGTCGGCGTTCTGCTGGGCGCGCGCGCTGAGCACCAGGAACCGCAGCCGCAGGCGGCGGCTGGCGTCGTCGTCGGGCACGTGGCGCAGGTGCACCGAGAGGCGGCCGACCAGCCGCAACGCGGTCCGCAGCGAGCCCGCCCGCACGCGGTTGTCGAGCGCCTGGAGCAGCGGCTCGAGGCAGCCTGCGTGGTCCATGGCCTGCGATCGGTGCATGCCGACCACCAGCGGCGGCGCGCCGCGCGCCTCCAGCACCGCAGCGGCGGCCGCGTGCAGGCGCTGCCGCTCAGCGGTGGGCAGCGACCGCAGCAGCGCGCGGCGGAAGTCCCGGTGGCGGAACGAGACCTCGCCGCCCTGCGCGCGCACGACGCGGCCGCGGAACAGGCTGAGCGTCTCGAGCACGGCCAGCTCGGGCTGCAGGATCATCGCCGCCAGCTCGGCCAGCGAACACCGGTCGCCGAGCACGGCGGCGGCCGACAGCGCCGCGCGGTGGGCGGGGTCGAGCCGCGCGACGCGCTCGCGGAAGCGCTCGACGTGCCGCGGCGCCGGCGCGGGCTCCGCGCGTGCGTCCAGGTCGTGGTCGCTGCCCGCGCGACCGCGCAGCTCACCCTTCTCGGCGAGGTGGTCGAGGGCCTCGAGCAGCCCGCCGGGCAGACCGGAGAGCAGGGGGTGCGAGGCGCGCAGGTAGGCCTCGACGTGCGGCAGGGCGCCGTCTCGGAACAGCGAGCGTCCGAACTGCAGGTAGTCTGGCTCCGCGAGGCCGCCGAGCTCGATCCGGTGCTCGGGCGTGACGAGCTCGCTGTCGGGCCCGGCGACCAGCAGCACGAGCAGGTGCGTGGTCGGCGCCGCGGCGACGAGCTGCTGCAGCACGAGCCGGCCGCTGGTGTCCAGGTCGTCGGCGTGGTCGACGCGCAGCACGAGCGGCCGATCGGGCTGCGGCAGGCGCAGGATCGCAGACGCGAGCCGGTTGGCGCGCACCTCGGACGGCTCCGTGCTGAGGCCGAGCGCGACCGCTGCGAGCGCGTCTGCGTCGGTCTCGTTGAGCTCGAAGCGCTCCCGGGCGCGCGCCGCCGTCCGCTCGCGCGCGTTGGGCGAGTGCCGGTCGTCGCCGCGGAGCAGCAGGTCGAGCAGCGTGCTGGCGAACGGCTCGCCGTGCCCGAAGCCGCTGTCCGCGTCGCCGCCGAGGAAGCGCGGCGGCCGGTCTTCGCGCAGCCAGCGCTGCATGGCCTCGTCGAGCAGGCGGCGCCTGCCGGTGCCCTCGGGCGCGATGACCGCCATCGCGCGCCCCGCGCCGCTGCGTGCGGCTGCGAGCCCTTCGTCGAGCGCCGCCGACTCGTCGACCCGATCGACGAACGCCGCCTCGGCCGGCAGCCGCATGCGCATGAGCCTGCGGCGGCTGGCGAGCAC
>JBERSB010000049.1:0-4652 GCA_041236755.1 Luminiphilus sp.
GCTGCGGCTGTCAGAGCTGCGGCTGTCAGCGCTGCGGCTACTTGCCGGGGCCGAGGCCGCCGCCGAAGTTGACCTCGGTGAAGCCCGCGGCGTTGGCCGCGTCGTTGGTCTTGGCGACGCTCTCGTAGAAGGTGCCGGGGTAGGCCTCGATGACGCAGCTCATCAGCTTCTGGCCGCCGGTCTTCTTGTCCGGGACCATGCTGCTCGGGCTCTCGGCGATGCGCACCAGCTCCTCCTTGACCGCGGCGATCGAGTAGAGGGGCTTGGGGCCGACCTCCCACTTGACCTTGTGGCCCTTGAGGGCGAATCGGTTCGGGCGGCCGGTGCCGGGGTTGATGCCCTTGCCGCCGTACTCGGAGTAGTCCGGCGTGCCCTTCTCCATGACGTGGATCTTGATCGAGAGCTGCTCCTCGGGCTCGACCACGGTGGACTGGCTGCCCTTGTCGGTCGGGAGGAAGGCGTCGAGCTTCGACTCGAGCACTTTGAACTCGATGCAGATGAAGAAGATGATCATCAGGAACACGACGTCGATCATCGGCGTCATGTCCGCCTTGGCTTCTTCCTGGGCGTCTTCGATTGCGTTCATCGGTTCAAAAGGCTCGCGTTCTTCTCGCCGGTTTCCTTGTCCTGCTCGGACAGCGCGAGCTGGACCTTCCAGAACGCGATGTCAGGCTGGGAGCACTGCTTCATGATCTCGCCGACGTAGTGCCACTCGGTCCACTTGTCGGCGCGGATCAGGATCGGTTCGTCCATCACCTTGGCCGTCGCCCCGCCGACGTCCTTGTCGACGAGCGTCAGCGACTTGTTGTTGAGTCCGACGCGGCGGATGTCCTTGAGCAGCTGGTTGATCGGCTTGTAGTTCTTGCCGTCCCGGACCGGGTCGTAGAACACCTGGCCGGCGTAGATGACCGTGCCGTTCTGCAGCACGTTCAGGATCGGGCGGTCCTCGTCCGGCTCCTCGTCCGGCTCCTGGAACTCCGCGCGCGGCAGGATCAGGTCCTCGAGGTTCTTCTGGCTCAGGTCGATGACCAGGACGAAGAAGATCATCAGCAGGAAGACGCAGTCGATCATGGGCGTCATGTCCATGTCGCTCTCCTCCCGAGCCATCTTTTCTTTGCTAATCACGTGGTGGTTCCTCTGGTGTGTCGCAGCCCCGCGGCGGCGTGACGGGAACATCGACCCCCGCCCCCGTGACAACGGCCGCGCAGCGCGGCCGGATCACCCGGGCAGGGATCTTCCTGGGCGGCGCGACTACTTGGAGCGGAAGCGCTCGAAGAGGTCTTCGGTCATCGCGTTGACCTCGGTCGCGGTCTGGATCACGCGGTTGCGCATGTAGAAGAACGCGATGCCGGTCGGGATCGCGACGATCAGGCCGAGCAGCGTCGTGACCAGCGCGCCCTTAATACCGTCGGCCAGCTTGGCCGGCGAGACGTTGCCGCCGGACGCGGCGATCTTGCCGAACGTCACGAACATCCCGTAGACCGTGCCCATCAGACCCATCATCGGCGCGATGGCGGAGATCAGTGACAGCCAGCCGATCTTCTGGAAGAGCTTGACCGACTCCTCGGTCTGCTTCTCGCGGACCGCTGTCTGCATGGTCTCGAACTCGTGCCCGAGCTTCGACAGGCCGGCTCCGACCACCTCGGTCAGGTAGTTCTTCTCCTGCTCGCACAGCTCGACCGCCTCTTGGAAGTCCTCGCCGTCGAGCAGCGACTCGATCTCGTCGAGGACGTCCGGCGGGGCGATCTTGTCGCGCGTGATCTGCATCGCGTCCTGGATGATCAGGGCCAGCGAGATGATCGAGATCAGGACGATCACGCCACCGATCACGCCCGCGTTGGCGATGACGTCTTCGAGGAAGCCGGGGGGCTGCGCTTCGCCGCCTTCCTGGGCGAAGAGGGAACCGGCGAACAGGATCGGCGTGAAGGCCGCGAGGAACCGAGCGGACGGCATGTGCTTGAGGATCATGTCTGCGGACACCTCGCTCGAGCAGCGAGGTGGGGGAGAGGGGCTTCGAAGGAGTTCGAAAAGAGGGGGGTAAGGAGTTTGCGGGACGAGGGCGACGCTGGGAAGCCCCCGGTGCCAACAAATGTACGGTCGGGCGGGGATTCCTGGCCTGGTGGCCAGGACCACCTCACTTCTGCGACTCGGCCTTGGCCAGACCGGCCCAGCGGGAGGACGGGTAGGCCGAGTAGACGATCTCGAAGTACTGCTGCGCGCGCTGCTTGAAGGAGTCACCTTCCTTGTCCGCGCCCAGCGCGAGCAGACAGCGTCCGAGGTAGTAGTTGGCCTTGGCGCTGGCTTCACCGCTGGTGCTGTCCATCACGCTGGCCTTGGCGAGCGCGAGCTGCGCGCGGCGCAGGCCGCCGGTGTCACCAGACGCGAGGGCAGCCATGAAGATGGCCTCGCCTTCGCCGGCCGCGGCCGCGGCCTTCAGCGCCGGCCCGCCGCCGCTCGCGAGGCTCTTGAAGAACGACTCGGCGCGCTTGTAGTCCTTGTCGATCAGGTAGGTCTCGCCCTCACCGACGCTCGCGAGCGTCTTCAGCTTCTCGAGCTCGTTGACATCGGTCTTGCCGGTGCTCAGCGCGGTCTGCGCCGCAGTGGCTGCGGACTTGAACTGGGTGCGGGCCTCGGCGGCCTTGCCGTCGGCGACCAGCGTCAGCGCCAACTCGTACTTCGCGCGCGCGCTCCACACGCTGCCGAAGCCGTCGCGGATCGCGCGGTCGTCGAGCTCCTTGAGCGTCGTCGCCGCGGCACCCGCCGTGCCTGCGAGGCGCTCGGCGCGACCCTGCAGGAGCAGGGCCTCGGGCGTGCGCCAGTGGTTGACGTTGCCGGCGACCCAGTCCTTCATGTAGCCCGCAGCGGTGCTCGCCGCGGCCTTGTCGGCGCCGATGCCGGCGACGGCGGCCTTGATCTTGAAGAAGGTGGCGTCGGCCGTCACCAGCGGCCGGTCGCTCTTGACGGCGCCGAAGAACTGCGCCGCTGCGGCGAAGTCGCCGCGGCCCATCGCGCCGCGGCCGGCGAGGAACTCCTCGGGGAGGTCGCTCCACTCGATGTCCTTGACGAGGTGCGCGGGCAGCTCGAAGTCGTCGCTGCCGCGCTTGCCGCGCACGCCCGACAGCAGGAAGTCGGTGATCTCGAGGCCGCGGACGCGGGCGCCGTCCTTCTTGAGGACGACGTCGTTGATGTTCTGGGCTTCGAGGGTGTTCGGCAGCAGCAGCGCCACCGGAACCAGCAGGGAGAGGATGCGCATCGTGGTCGTTCGTGAGTCTTGGTCCAGAGCCTGAGTCTCGGTCTAGAGGTAGTCAGCTCAGCGGTTGGTCTGGAAGTAGCGGTAGATCAGCAGGCCCTCGGCGCCGAACGCCTTGAGGGTCTCGAAGTCGTTCGTGCTCCGCGCGATGCGGTAGAACTTGGCCGCGGTCTCCTCGTACTTGCTGTCCTTCTTGCCCGCCTGCTTGGCGAACCAGTAGGACTCCCACATGAAGCGGTACCACTCGAGGCTGAACTTCGCGACCTCGGGGCGCGTCGCCCAGATGCGGTAGGACTCCTTGGGGTCGCCGTAGTACTTGATGTAGGCCTCGAGCGGGCGGTCCAGGCCGGGCTCCCGGATCGGCTGCGCCGTCTTGGAGAACTCGAACCAGCCGCCGAGCGCGCGCGCGATCTGTCGCTTGAGCTCCCATTGGGCCGGGTTGGCCGCCTCGGCCGTGACGAGCATGTCGTAGGCCTCCTGGAAGCGTCGCTGCTGCAGCAGGGCTTCGCCGACCATCGGCCGCACCAGCTGGTCGATGACCCGCTTGGACGACTCCTCCGAGGTCTCGCCGTAGAGCGAGAGGGTCTGCTTGGCGACCTCGTCGACGCGCTGCCACTCGGCGAGCTTCTCCCATGCCAGCATGGTGTTGACGAGGATCGCGAGCTGCGGCTCGGGGGAGTTCTTGATGTAGTCGGTGCCGAGCGCCGTGAGCTTGCGGCGGGCCGCTTCGATCTCGCGCTGCTGGTCGGTCAGCTGGGCGTCCGTCTTGCCGGCTGCGATCGCCTCGTCGAGCTCGGCGACGAGTCCCTTCACCTGGTTCTGGTACTCCTGGAAGATCTCGGTCGCGAGGCGCGCGGCGCGCGCGCCGTCCTTGCCCTTGAGCTGCGTGTAGGCCTGCTCGGCCTTGTCGAGCGCGCCGGTGTCGACGTGCAGGCGACCGAGGAACGCCAGCACCTGCGGCACGTAGATGTCGCCGTCGGCGCTGAAGTTGGTCAGGAAGTTGCTGACGGCGTCGACCGCGGCGCCGTACTTCGACAGGTCGCGCTCGATGCCGAAGTCCTGGTTGCCTCTCGCCTCGTAGTAGGCGACCTGCACGTCGTTGTAGGCGGCCGCGGCGAGCGCCGCCTTGCGGACCTGCTGCTTGCCCGTGTCACGCGCGTGCAACTCGTTGTCGGCGACGAACTTCCGGTAGGCGGCGAGCGCCTCGCGCGACTTCGCGCAGTCGCCGGCCGCGGCGTAGGCCCGCGCGACGCGCACGGCGGCCTGCTCGTAGTAGACGTAGTCGGCCGTCACCTTGGAGAACTCGGCGGCGGCCTCTACCCACTTGCGCTCGTTGAAGAGCTTGGTGCCTTCCTTGAAGGCGACCTTGTCCGCGCCGCCGGTGTTGATCTGCGCCGCGGCG
>JBERSB010000050.1:0-18526 GCA_041236755.1 Luminiphilus sp.
CTCCGCGCTGCCTGCGACGATCAGCACGCGCCCGCAGTCGCCCTTGTGGGCGTCCGAGGCGAGCTGCGGCAGCTCGACGACGCGGCGCACCCGCTTCATGCCTGCTCCCACTCGACCACGCTCTCGACCGCGCCGACCGCGCGCTTCTGCGTGTTCTGGATCGGCACCTGCCAGAACCGCTGCAGCGGCGGCGGGACCTCGTCGCCGCCGAACACGCCGAGCCAGCGCAGCAGGTCGACCACGACCGGCTGGTAGGCGCGCTCGGCGCCGTCGTCGGCCTTGACCGCGATCCCCAGCGCACCCGCGAAGCGGGGCCGCGACGCGTCGGGGGCGAGCGACACCACGTAGACGCCCTCGGCCCCGTTCTTCGCGAAGCACCGCCCGGGCCACTGCCGCACGAGCGCGGTGCAGAGCCGCCGCTCGCCCGCGAGCAGCACGGGCTCGGCGCCGACGGCCTCGAAGATGGTGCGGCATGACGCGGCTCGACCGGCCGACAGCGCATCGTGGTTCGCCAAACGGCAGAAAGACCGCGCCATCGCGCGCAGCGAGAGCAGCAGGGTCGGCGCGCCGCAGCCGTCGAGCCCGGTCGGCAAGGGGCCTTCCAGCCCCGCCATCTCGGCGACCGCGAGGTTGATCTCCTGCTGGGCCGCGCTCCCGGGCTCGAGGTAGTCCTCGGGGCGGTCCCCGCAGGCGCGCGCGAGGTGCAAGAAGCCCGCGTGCTTGCCGCTGCAGTTGTTGTGCACCTTCTGCGGTTGCTCGCCGCGACGCAGCATCTCGAGCCGCGCGTCGCGCGCAAACGGCGCGTGCGGACCGCACCCTAGCTGGGCCTCGTCGAAGCCGCCGCGCGCCAGCAGCGACCGCACCGCCGCGAGGTGCTGCGGGGTCCCGTCGTGGCTGGCGCACAGCACGGCGAGCTCCGCCGGGGGCAGCTCGAGGTCGCGGTGCACGCCGCGGTCGAGCAGCGGCAGCGCCTGCAGGGGCTTGACGGCAGAGCGCGCGTAGACCGGAACATCGACGTCGCCCACGGAGAGCACCACCTCGTCGTCGTGCACGACCGCGACGGCGCCGCGGTGGCTCGACTCGACCCGGCCGCTGCGCGTCGCCACGGACACGACCGGGTTGGCGACCGACGGGGGCCAGGGCTCGGGGCTGCTCACCGCTTCGTTATAGCGGCGCGCCGCGCGCAGGGCGCGCCCGAGCGGGCCGGTTGGCCGCGGCCGCGCAGCGGGCTATCCTCGGGCGCATGAGCGAAGCGAAGCAGATCGTCGTCTTCAGCGGTGCCGGCTGAGGCGCGTGCACGCAGGTGAAGGACTACCTCACCGGCAAGGGCCTCGAGTTCGAGGTCAAGGACATCCACTCCGACGACGCAGCGCGCGACGAGATGGTCGAGATGGGCCTGATGTCCATCCCGGTGACCGTGATCGACGGCGGCCCGCCGATCGTCGGCGCCGACTACAAGAGCATCGACAGGGCGTTGGAAAGCTAACGGGCCCTGGAAGGCTCGCGGGCTCTGAAAGGCTAGCGCCGCGGCAGCGCGCACTTGCCGTCGTCACAGCGCCGCCCGAACAGCCTGCCCAGCGGGACGCGGTACTTCGCGAACACGACGTAGCCGAGGTCGGCGAACCAGCGCAGCACCGGCCAGCCGGTCGGCGCCATCACCCAGCCCAACCCCGCAGCCGCCCACGCGGCCCGGATCGCGGCCATGCCCTCGACGACGGTCCCGTCGGGCAGCACCCCGTGCAGCCGCGCGTGCACGGCCTCCTCGGTCAGGCCGAAGCGGGCGGCGTCGAAGCCGTCGGCTGCGATGTCGATCGCGCCGAGCCGCCCGCGGCCGTCCCGCTTCTGGAGCCACTCGACCTCCAGCTTGCAGAACGGACATTCGCTGTCGTAGAGCAGCGTGAACTCGGGAGGCATACAGGTGCATTCGACCAACGGCCGCGCCGGATGCACGCTCGCGCGCGCCCGCAGGCGGCTCTATAAAGGAGGCGCCCATGGAACTGGTCGAAGTCGAGCTGGCGCGCGTGGTGATCCACCAGAAGGGGGATCAGCAGTATATCCACCTGCGCGAACGCCACGGCCCGCGCGGATTCCCGATCGTGATCGGCTACAACGAAGTCGAGGAGATCAACCGCAAGCTCTGCGGCGTCGACCCGCCGCGGCCGCTCACCCACGACCTCTGCGGGCGCATCCTGCAGTCCTTGGACCACCGCCTGCACCGCGTGGTCATCAACGAGCTGCGCGAGGGCACGTTCTACGCGACCCTGGTCCTGGTGCCGCGCGGCGAGGAGGCCACCACCGGCAACCAGCGCACCGTCGACTGCCGACCGTCGGACGCGATCGCCCTGGCCGTGCAGACCAGCGCGCCGATCCACGTCGCCCGCGACGTGTTCGAAGCGGTCGCCGCCGACTGAGCGACCGCGTTGCGCGACCGACCGCGCGGTAGCGAAGGTCCACGGTTGCCGATAGCGTGAAGCAGCGCGGCCCGTGCGGGCCGATGCGAACAGGTGGGATGGCCGAGCGGCTGAAGGCACCGGTTTTGAAAACCGACGTAGGGTCAAACCTACCGGGGGTTCGAATCCCTCTCCCACCGCCACTCCCCGCGCACGGCGGCGAGGCTTGCGGTAGCCTCGCCCGCCGATGAACGCGCACCGCGACGGCTGGACCGTGACGACGCCGCGGCGGGCGCTCGCTGCCGCCGCGCTGCTGCTCGCAGGCGGGCTCGCCGCGCAGCAGGCTCCCCCGGCGAAGCTGTCGCTGCAGCAACACGCCGAGCTCCGCGAGCACCTCGAAGCGTTCCGACGCGCAGCGACGGAGGCCGAGCGCCGCGCGCTCGCCGAGCGCATGTTCGCGCTGGGGCCGGCGGCGGCCCGGGTCGTGCTGGACCAGGTGCAGCCTCAGCTCGACCGTGAGTTCGGCCGCTACAAGGAGCAGCTGCAGCAATGGCTGCCCGACGCCTACGAGCGTCGCCTGGTCTCGCTCGACCGCGAGCAGGCGGTGTCGATCCAGCGCGCGCGGCGGCTCTGGAAGGACTACGTGCTGCACGGCGGCCACCGCAGCGACTTCCAGGCCCAGTTCCTCAAGCCCATGGAGGCCGCCCGCGACCTGCTCCTGATCCGGCTCGAGGAGGTCGACGAGCCCGAGCTGAAGGCACAGCGCGCACGGCTGCTCGAGCTCGGCGGCTACCGGGAGCGCGCCCGCGGCCTGCTCGGCGTCGACCCCGACCCGACGGCGAACAAGCGCTCGCCTACCGACATCCCCTACGCCCACCTCGACCAGCCGCCGACGTATCGAGACCTCTTGCACCACACCGAGCGCACGCTGGTGCTCGCGTGGACGGTCGCGCCGCCGGGCGCGCGGCCCGTGCTCGAGTTCAACGACCGGGCGGCCCGCGAGATCGACGTGCAGGAGGCCGAGTACGTGCTCTACGGCAACGAGATGCGCCTGCTCGCCGGGACCATCGCCTGGCAGGTCGACCCGCTCGGCAACGCCGTGGCGCGCGACCACTCGGACGACCGCACCAAGGGCCTCGCCAAGGGCCACATGTCGTCGATCCCCGAGAAGCGCGGCTTCACCTACCGCAGCCGCCGCATGGGCGCGCGGCGCTTCGGCAGCGAGGGAGTCGGCGGCGGCAGCAGCGGCCGGGGCTACATCCACGGCCTGAGCTACGGCGGCGGCCACACCGGCCCGCTCTACTCCCTCAAGCGCAACGTGGTCGGCGTCGGCCGTCGCGGCGGCGCCTACACCAGCATCTACGCGACCGACGACCGGCTGCGACACGACTGCCAGGCCCTGGCCGACGAGCTGGCGCTGCCGCCCGGCTGGGACCGGGCGTCGATCCAGGGCACGGCGCGCAGCGTGCTCTCCAAGCTGCAGGCGGGCGACGTGGGCAAGGCCTACCGCCTCGTCGAGAAGGCGCGCCCCAAGGGCGACCGGGACCGGATGCTGCTCCGGTTCCTCGGCGCGGCGGTGCAGGCCGAGATCGACCACCTGCTCGACGGCGCGGCGGCGATCGAGGCAGCCGGCGACGTCTTCGAAGCGCACCGGCGCCTCTACGAGGCGCGCAAGCGCTTCGCCGGCGCGCTGCCCTTCGACGTGTTCGGAGCGGCCGAACTGACGAGGCTCGGCGGCGACGCGCTGTCGGACGAACGCCGCGCCGGCGAGGCCTTCCACCGCGCCGCTGCCGGCGACCAGTCCGAGGAGGCGCGGCAGAAGGCGGCGCGCGCGCTCACGGCGCGCCACGCGGGCACGCGCTACGCAGCCGCAGCCGACGCGCTCGCGCGCGGCGAGCCCTTCGCGCCGTTCGTCGCGCGCAACCCCGCGGTCGAGAAGTTCGGCTACCCGCCGCGCTGACGCACGGCAGCCCCTGCAGCAGCCGCCGAATACGCCACATCGCGCGGCCTGCCTGCTACATTGACGGCATGCGTCTCTCCACCCTCGTCGCTGGGCTCGCTGCGCTGACCCTCGCAGCGACCGCGGCCGGCCAGAAGGTCCACCCGGACGAGTTCAAACTCAAGCCGCGCATCGACGAGGCCATCGCCAAGGGCGTGGAGCGGCTCCTCAACACCCAGATCCGCGACGGCTCGTGGGGCGTGGAGGGCAACCAGCTCGGCGGCCAGGCAGGCCTCTGCACCTACGCGCTACTCAAGAGCGGCGTCTCGCCCGACCACCCGTCCCTGCAGCGGGCGTTCGCGTTCCTCGACAACATCACGCCCGACAAGACCTACTCGGTCGGCTGCATGCTGCTGGCGTACGGCGCCTCGCCGAACCCTGGCCACAAAGCCCGCATGCGCGAACTGTTGGAGACGATGCTGCGCATCCAGCACCGCCAGGGCACGTGGGCCTACCCGCACGGCGGCCCGGACCTGTCGAACACGCAGTACGCGGCGCTGGGCCTCTGGGCCGCGGACAAGGCCGGGCTGAAGGTCCCGGCAGACGTCTGGAAGAGCCTGATCGACGCGACCATGCTGCACCAGGAGTCCTACCACATGGCGGACATCGCCATCACGGGACGCACCGGGGTCGGCAAGCGCGAGGTGGCCGGGTTCCAGTACCGCGCCAACGGCGCCAAGAACGCGAACAACGCCACCGGCACGATGACGACCGCCGGGATCTCGATCCTCAAGATCTGCGAGATCGGCCTCGGCAAGAAGATGAGCAAGCAGCAGCGGCGCGAGGTCACCCGCTCGATCCAGGGCGGGCTCAGCTGGATGGACGCCAACTTCAGCGTCACCAAGGACCAGCAGCCGGGCAGAGGTGGTCGGTGGCTGCTCTACTACCTCTACGGGATGGAGCGCGTCGGCGGCCTGACGCAGCAGGAGCAGTTCGGCGGCAACTGGTGGTACGTCGCGGGCGCACCCGAGGTGCTGCGTCGGCAGAAGGGCGACGGCGGCTGGGGACGCACCTACGACACGTGCTTCGCGCTGCTGTTCCTGCGCCGCGCGACCAGGCTCGGCCCGGTGACGGGCGGCAGCGGCGCCGTCGGCTCGCAGCACCTGTTCGCTGCCGGCAAGGACGCCGACGACGTCCGGCTCGCAGGCGCAGGCCAGCAGCCGCTGATGCTCTACATCAAGGGCTTCGGACCGGCGCTGCAGGCGCGCCACAACGCCGCGGGCTTGCGCGTGATGCGGGTGGAGTACGTAGAAGGGGACCGCGTCCTCGGCCAGGTCGCGGGCGACCCCACGCGCGCGTGGCACCCCAACGACACGTTCCTGCACCGCTGCACCGCGCTCGCTCACGGCACCCACAAGATCAAGGCGCGCATCGAGCTGGTCGACCCCAAGGTGCCGCCCGGCGAGACCAACGAGACCGAGATCATCGAGTCCCCGGTGATGGACGTGCGCATCCGCGACGTGCTCGAGCCGTGGATGGAGGGCCTCGCGAACATGCAGAAGGCCAACGAGCTGAAGGAATCGAAGTTCGAGGTCATCGGCAGCAGCAACGCCAAGACCGCGGCGAACGCCGCCGACGGCATGACGCACACCAACTGGCTGTGCGCCAAGGACGACAAGGCGCCGACGCTGACGTTCGAGTTCCCCGACGCCGTCAAGATGCGCCGACTGATCCTCACGCAGCCGTTCGAGAAGCGCGAGGACATCCAGCGCCTCGGCCTGATCCGGCGCCTCGAAGTGACCTTCAACAACGAGAAGAGTCCGACCACGATCGACATGCACCCCAACCCCCTGGCGCCGACCGAGCACGAGTTCTCGCGTCCGCGCAAGGTCCGACGCATGGTCGTCAAGGTCGTCGAGCGCGGCGGTAAGAAGGGCCTGCCGGTCGGGTTCTCGGAGATCGTGTTGGAAGGCAAGCGCCGATGAGCCTGCGGGCCGTCCTGGTGACGCACTGCTGCCTGCTCGCAGCCGTGCACGGACAGACGTCGGCGTCGACGCGCGGGGTCTCCGTGGACGCAGCCGCGCTCCGCGGGCTGTCGGAGCAGTCGGCGCGCGCGCTACAGTCGCTGGCGAATCCGCCGGCAGAAGCAGACACCAAGAAGGCGCGCGGCCGGCTCGTCCGCAGGCTCCTGGAGGACGCGGGCGCGCTCGAAGCGCTCGAGGTCGTGCTCGATCGCAAGCTGGCCGCGCTGGAGCGCGAGTATGCGCAGACGCTCGACGAGCCCGTGCGCGAAGCCTACCTGCAACGGCTGCAGTCGCTGAGCGACGCCGAGCTGCGTCAGGTCGCGCGCACCAGGCGCATCTGGCGCGACTACATCCTCCGGCCGTCGACCCAGCTGCACTTCCAGCAGCACTTCCTGGTGCCCGCGACCGAGGTGGCGAAGCTGCTGCTGCCCGACGTCGCGAAGATCTCGACCAAGGATTCGCAGGCGCTGCTGCGCCGGCTGCGCGAGTTCGCGGGCTACCGCGAGGAGGCCCGGCTCGCGCTGGGCCTCGGCGACGACCCGACCACGGGCAAGCAGTCCCCGACGGGCCTGCCGATGCCGCCCTTGACGCAGCCGCGGAGCTACGACGAGCACCTCGACCACCTGCACCGCACGATCGCGATCGCGAGCACGGCAGCGCCGCGTGAGGCGCAGGACCTGCTGCTCCGAAACGCCGATCGGGCGCGCCTGATCGACAAGGAGGAGGCGGAGTTCGTCCTCTACGCGAACGAGGTCCGCGCGCTGATGGGCGTCGTGACGTGGTCGACGGACGTGCTCGCGTGCGCCGCGACCCGCGACCACTCCAAGGACCGCGTCGACGGCAACGCGAGCGGCCACATGTCGGACCTGCCGGGCAAGCGCGGCTTCGTCGACCGGCTGCGGCGCTTCGGCACGAGCGCGACGAGCGAGGGTGCCGGCGGCGGCTCGAACGGCCGCAACTACCTCTACCAGTTGAGCTACGGCGGCGGCCACACCGGGCCGCTCTACTCGATGAAGCGCAACCGCGTCGGCGTCGGCCGCCACGGCAACTGCTACACGAGCGTCTACGCCGGCCAGAAGGGGCTGATGCACCCGTGCCAGGCGAGCACGGGGGAGCTGTTCATGCCGCCGGGGCTCGGCCTCGACGACATCACGGACGCCAGCCTCGAGGACGTCTACCACGCGCTGCTGTTCGAGAACTGGGGCGGCGCGCAGCGGATCGTCAAGGACGCCAAGGCGGCCACCGAGACCGACCGGTTCCTGCGCCGGTGGTTCACCGCGGCGATCGCCGTCGAGGCCGACTGGCACCTGGAGTGCGCCGCGCGCTTCGTGGCGGTCGGCGACCTGGACGCGGTCGCGAGGATGATCGAGCGCACACGTAGCAGCTTCGGCGACACGCTCGACAAGCGCCTGCGCGCGCTCGAGCGGCGGCTGCGCACCAACGACGGCGTCGCGACGCTCGCTGCCGCGCGCGCCTACGCCACGGCCTGCAAGGGCGGCGACGACGCCAAGATCCGGGCGTTCGCCGCCGCGCACGACGGCACGGTCTACGCCACAGCCGCGCGGCACCACCTCGCCAACGGCGGCGGCTCGAAGGGGCACCGTCTCGACTGGTTCCTGGAGCAGGACCGCTACCTCGCGCGGTTCGGCTACCTGACGCTCGAGTAGCCTCCCCCTCCATCCGCGTTCGCCATGCGATTCCGACCGCTCGGTCGCGGCTGCCACGTCGCGACGGACAACCTCGGCGTGGCCCGCTTCTTCGGGGTGCCGTTCGCGCTCGCGTCGCTGATGCCGCTCTCGGGCGCCTTGGGCCTCGTCGAGTTCCAGATGGAGGGCGGCGGCGAGGCGCCGCGGGTCTTCCTGTTCCTGTTCGCGCTGCCGTTCCTCGGCATCGGCCTGGGGCTGTTGTGCTGGCGCCGCGAGGTGCGGATCGACCTGAGCCGGGGCGTCGTGACGAGGACCTCGCGCGTGCTCGTGCGGCTCGGGGCAACGCAGCGCCCCCTCGAGCGGTTCGTCGTCGCGGCACACGGCAAGCGGGTCATCCGCGGCTCCAAGTCCAGCCGCACGGTCTACCCCGTCACCCTCGAGACGGACGGCGGCGGCGCCTTCGAGCTGTTCCAGTGCCGCGACCGCGCGACCGCGCGCAGGACGGCGGAGTGGTGCGCGTGCACCGCCGAGCTGGCCGTCGTCGACCGCACCGACGGCGCCGAGCGCCGTCGCGAATTCGCCGACCTCGACACGTCGCTGCGCGACCGCCGCGAGCGCGGAGACGCACATCGCGACCCCGGCCCGCCGCCCTCGAACATGAAGAGCAAGCTCGAGGCGCGCGACGGCACGATCACGATCGCGACGCCCGCGCACGGCTTCCAGGCCTTGATCGTCATCGGGATGGCGTTCGCGACCGGGCCGTTCTGGCTGGCCCTCTTGTTCCGGCACGTCGCCGTCGGCGACGAGCCCATGGAGCCTGCGTTCGCCGCGGGGCTCTACGCGATCGGCGGCGCGCCCACCCTGGCGATCGTCGTCACGCTGCTCTTCCACGCGCTCCGCCGGGTCACCGTGCAGCTGGGCGACGGCGCGCTGCGCGTGCGCGAACACGGCCTGAGGCCCCGTCTCGTGGTGATGCCCGCGGACGAGGTCGAGGAGGTCCTGACCGCCGACGTCGGTGATCGCGCGATGCGGTTCGACTCGCTGCTCGGCGGCGGGCCGCCCGTCACCGTGCTCTCCGACCGCGCGCAGATCGCGATCGGCCACACGCTGAAGCGGGCCGAGAGCGACTACCTCGCCGAGGTGCTGCGCGGCGCGCTCTCTGCGGAGCCGGTCAGCGGTAGGTGAGCTGCGCCGTCGCAACGCAGTCGCTGCCGGCGAGGAACCGCACCCAGTAGGCCGACAGCTCCCGCGGCCACTCCTCGACAAGTTGCTGCTCCGCCGAGAGCCGGTAGCGGCGGAAGGTGCACCAGTGGCCGTCGCCGCTGACGTCGAGCTGAACGGTGACCGTGACGTCGCGGTCGGCCGAGAGCCTCAGCTCCTTTCGGTCGTAGCCGGTCATCAGGTAGGGCTCCGAGGGCGCGCCGGCGACGACGCGCGCGCCGAGCCACGGACCGCCCTGCCCGCGCGGCTTGCCCAGCTCCCAGAGATCGTCGACCGCGCCCGCCCAGACCGCGCAGCGGCCGTCGTCGGAACGCAGCACGTGCGGGTTGTCCGCGGGCGCGGCGGCGGCGACGCCGCTGAGCACGAGCAGGCCGCGGTAGCCGCAGTAGTCGTGCACCTGGAAGCTGTGCGTCGCGACCGGGCGCACCTTCTGGAAGCCGCCGGCGTTGTCTGCAGGCAGCTCGTAGAACGTGCCGTGCGCGTGGAACAGGTCGCGCTCGGTCACGACCTCGCGGTCGACGCGGTGCGCGCCGAACGTCGGCCGGTCGTGGCCTGCACCTCCGCGCGGCAGGCGCCACGCGCGGCCGTCGTCGTCCACGTAGCGCACCGACGCCGCGTCGATCTGGAGCACGCCGCGTGGGATGGCCGCGTGTTCGCGCGTGTACTTCGCGACCTCGGGCGTGTCTGTGCGGCGCAGCTGCAGGTCGCCGTCGAGTTCGTAGTAGCCGAGCTCTTCGCCGTCGGGCGTGCAGGCCAGGAGCGACAGCGTGCGCAGGTCGCCGCCGCGCGCGCGCAGCAGCCCACCCGAGCACGGCTCGCCCGATGTCGCGAGGCCATCGAAGCGCGCGCTCGGCGCAGCGCCACGGGCGTCCGACTGGCGGAAGTTGAATGCAGCCGTCAGTCCCCGCGCCGCCGAGCTCGGGACGAGCCGGAGCCACGGCCGCGGATCGGCCGCGGGCAGCGCGACGAAGCGGTAGCCGCCGGGCGGCAGCGAGACCTTCTGCACCTCCTCCCAGCGGTCGCGGCCGCGTTCGCCGAGCTCGCCCAGCTCCAAGGAGAGCGTGAGTTCGCGCTCACCCTGGTGGTGCAGGTGCAGCCCGCACAGATCGAAGCCCTCGAACGACAACGGGTCCGACGGCTGCCCCGCCGGGACGTCTTCGTCGAGCCAGACCGCGCCACGTCCGAGCGCAGGCCCCAGTCGGCCGAGGCGGTCGCGCTCGACGAACCAGAGGTTCGAGTGCGACTGGCCCGCCGCGATCTTGCCCTTGGCGCGGCGCTGGTTGAGGAAAGCGCTGCGCGCGTGGTCGTCGCAGCCGAACACCACGCGCCCGCCCCAGCCGCAGAAGTCGCCGACCACCTTGAGGTAGTTCGAGCGAGGCACGATGCCGCGCCAGGTGTCGACCCCGAAGCCGCGCGGGAAGCGCCAGAGCGCGCCGTGCATCGTCATCAGCAGGTCGCGTTCGCCGACGTCGCGGATCCGCGGCCACTCGGTGTTCCAGCCGTGCGCGCCGTCGTAGGCGTGCGAGGACTTCGGCAGCCGGACGAACCGCCACGCGCCGGTCTCGGCCGAGCGCACGCCGAGCAGGAGCGAGCGGTGGTCCCAACCGACGGTCCAGATCGGGTCGGTCGCAGGCGCCGCGCTGCCGCGCAGGCCGCCCGGCCCGGTGACCTCGGTGAACTGGTTGCGACGCACGACCGTCCAGTTCGCGGCCTCGCCGTCCCACTCCGCGAGCACGCCCGACGCGACCGCAGGGTCCCGGCGCGCGGCCGCGCCGTACTCGCCGTTGTTCGCGTAGACGTAGACGCCCTGCCCGGAGTAGAAGCCCTTGCCGTGGTAGCCCGGCAGCGCCGCCTGCCTGCCGTCCACGGCAGCGCCCGCCTGCACGTCGGCCCACAGCTCGGTGACCGCGAGCGAGCGCACGTCGACCTCGTAGAAGCCCTCCTCCATCGTCGCGTAGAGCAGCTTGTCCGAAGGCGCGGTCAGGTGCCGCGCGTTGCCGGTCGGCCGGCCCGGCATCTGCGCGTAGGGCAGCACGCGCACCGCGCCGCTCTCGTCGATCGCGTACGGCCCGAGGAACAGCTGGGCGCTCTCCTCGTGGATCATGCGGTTGGCGGGCGTGCCGCCGATCGACGCCGGGTGCGCGGCGAGCTGCAGGTCGGCGCCCACGCGGTAGAGCTTGTCGGTCGAGCCGCGCGGCCGGTGCGGCGCATAGGTCACCATCCAGAGGCCGCCCGCCCACGGCACGACGCCGCCGATGCCGCACTCGTCCTCGCTGTTGTAGACCGCCAGGTGAGGGTAGATGCCGGACAGCTGCACCGGCTCTTGGGGCACGCCCTGCGAGCTCGCCAGCAGGCACGCCGCGATGACGAAGCTCACGCGGGCCTCCGCAGCAGGTCGACCCGGATCGGCTGCGCGAACTCCGCGCCCTCGGGTCTCATGTGGCGCGCGAACGCCGCGCGCGTGCGCGCCCGCTGCTCGGGCGTGAGCACGTGGGCGCTGTGCGTCGCCCCGATCACCAGCCGCTCGAACTCGGCGAAGTCCGCGAAGCGCACGGGCGCGCGGAAGAACGCCTGCGTCACCAGCTCGAGCACACCGCGGCCCAGCGCGCGGTCGATCGCGTCCGAGGCGCACAGCCGCACCTCGCGCTCGTCGTGGAAGATCCGCACCACCTCGTTGTAGGCGTCGCGGTAGAGCGGCTCCGAGACGTAGGCGACACCGCCGGGCCGCAGCACGCGGGCGATCTCGTCGAGCGCCTCGTCCATACTCGCGACCGGCACGTGGTGCAGTGATTTGAACAAGAACACCACGTCGAACGCGCTGTCCCGAGCCGGGATCTGCTCGGCGCCGCCGAGGCCGAAGCGCACGTTGGGCAGGTCGTCGAGCGCCAGGTTGAGGCGGTGCTGGACCTTGTCTACCTCGAGCGCGACGACCTCGCGGCCGGGGCCGCCCTCTGCGACGGCGCGCGTGTGCTGCGCGCGACCGCAGCCGAGGTCGAGGATGCGCTTGTGGTCCAGCTCGACGAGCTCACGCACGACCTCCTGCTCGTCGATGACGCGCTCGATGTTCCGGCTCAGCCCGTCGTCGCGTGTCGCGCTCACCTGTCCAAGGATAGCGGCGAAGCCCCGCGGCCATGAGGGTCGACGCGCACAGAGCGCATGCGATCGACGAATCCATGCGCTGCGGCGTTGCGGACGCCGCCGCATCCGCCGATCTTGGCGGGCAGATGTACCTCACCCGCCACTTCGTGTTCGTCCACGTCCCGAAGACCGGCGGCAACTTCGTGCGCGAGCTGCTGGAGCGCTACGCGCCCGAGGACTGGCATGTCCAGCGGCTCGAGGACCACCTCACCCACGAGAGCATCCCCGCCTCGCACCGCGACCTGCCGCGCCTCGCGATCGCGCGCAACCCGTTCGCGTGGCACGTCTCGTGGTTCCACTTCCAGCAGAAGAACCCGTCGGCCTTCTTCGACCAGATCAGCGGCGGCGGCGCGCTGGACTTCCAGGCCTCGATGCGCCGCGCCTACACCGGCGACGGCCCGCTGGCGAACAGCTCCGGCGCGCTGACGCAGACGCTCTTCGACATGCTCGGACGGGGCCTGGAGGGCGCCAAGGTCGGCACGATGGAGGCGCTGCGGGAGGACCTGCTGCGGCTGTTCTCGGAGTGCGTCGAGGTGCCGAGGGCGCTCCGCGAGGCGCTCGAAGAGCTGCCGCCGCAGAACACCAGCCGGCACGCCCACTACAGCACCTACTACGACGACGAGCTGCGCGCGATCGTGCGCGACAAGGACGCGCCGGTCTTCGACTACTTCGGCTACGAGTGGGAGGAGGCGCCGCCCGACGCCACCAGGGAGACGCCTTGAGCAAGGCGCCGGCAACTGTCGAAGAAGGCAGTTGCGTGGACTCGCGGCCGATGCTTATCTGGTCGCGCCGCCGGAGAGGTGGCAGAGTGGCCGAATGCACCGCCTTGCTAAGGCGACGTACCGGTTTTCCCGGTACCGGGGGTTCGAATCCCCCCCTCTCCGCCAACGTCCTTCCCGGGAGCACCCCGACGGGGCCCGGGTCGAGAGGACCGGTCCTGCGGTGACGCACCCAGCATGACGCGCGCACGGACGACGACGCTCCTCCTCTTCGCGGCGGCCGCCGCGTGCAACACGCCCGGCCCGCGGCTGCGCATCGAGAACCCCGAGCACCACGACGTGTTCCTGGACGGGCGCCGCGTCGCGACCGAGCGTGACCCCGACGCCGCCTTCGATCCCGACGCGCTCCCCGACGGGATCGCCGAGGTGCCGTTCCGCTACTACGGGACCACCCGCTGGGACGTGCTGCCGACCGTCACCGAGGACAGCGGCGTGCCGAAGTTCGACCGCGAGCCCGGCAGCGCTGCCGTCACGATGGCGCCGCCGGCGAGCCCGTGGCTGTTCCCGTTCGACTTCCCGGCCGAGCTGGTCGACCACCTGCTGTTCGGCCGCGGCGACGTGGTCGTCGAGGTCCGCGCGGCCCACAAGCAGCCGCTGCAGGGCGAGATCCCCCAGGAGGCCTTCGGCGAGCTCAGCGCGCGGGCCCGCACCGCCCGCGGGGAGCGATGACCACCGACCCGGCGCTGCCGCCGCGCGACGCGCTGGTGCTCGTGCACGGCCTCGGCCGCTTCGGCGGCGGCCGCGAAGCGACGCGGCACCTGCGCCGACGCGGGTGCCGCGTGCGCGTCGCCGACCGGAGCGACACGCCCGAGCTGCGCGAGGTCGCGGCCTCGTTCGACGACCCGGGCATCGACTGGCAGCTCGGGCGCGAGGACCTCGCGCTGCTCGACGACGTCGACCTCGTGGTCACCAACCCGGGCGTGCCCGACGAGAGCCCGCTGCTGCAGGAGGCGCTGCGGCGCGGCGTGGCGACGACGCAGGAGTGCGAGCTGTTCCTCGCCGCCTACCCCGGCCGCGTCGTCGGCGTGACCGGGACCAACGGCAAGTCGTCGACGTCGGACCTGCTCCACCGGGCGCTGCAGCGCGCCGGGATCGACGCCCTGCTCGGCGGCAACATCGGGCGCAGCCTGCTGGCGAGCGCGGCAGACTGGCGCAGCGACCAGGTCGCGGTGCTCGAGCTGTCCAGCTTCCAGCTCGAGCGGTTCGCGCCGACGCGCGCGCTGTACGGCGCCGTGTTCACGCGGGTCGGCGTCGACCACCTCGACCGCCACAAGTCGCTGGCGCGCTACCACGCGGCCAAGGGGCGGCTGGCAGAAGCCGCACGGCACTTCGTCGTGCACGCAGCGGACGACCCGGTCGCGAGCGCCTACCAGAGCCCTGCTGCGCGGCGCGGCCGCTACGGCCACAGCGCACCCGGACCGCGCGCCGCGGGCATGCTCGAGGACTACGTCGCGGTGCGCGTCGACGACGGCGCAGCGCAGCGGGTCGTCGCGCGCGAGGACGTGCCGCTGCTCGGCGCCTTCCAGCTCGAGAACGTCATGGCCGCCTCGCTCGCGGCCGCCTGGCTCGGCGCTGCGCCGGCCGACATCGGCACAGCGGTCGCCGCGGCGGCGCCGCTCGAGCACCGGCTGCAGCTGCTGGCCACGGTGGACGGCATAGCCGTCTACGACAACGGGGTCTCGACCGAGGTCGAGTCGACCCGCCAGGCGCTCGCCACCCTGGCCCGCCCCGGCGCGCGCGGGCGCTGGGTCGGCGGCGGCAAGAGCAAGGACGGCGACCCCGGCAAGGTCGCGCGCGCGGTGGCCCGCTACGCCGCGTCGGCCCACGTCTTCGGCGCCGCGGCGGCCCCCTTCGAAGCCGCGATGATGGGCGCGATCCCGACGACCGCGCACGGGCCGATGCGCGACGCGCTGGCCGCCGCGATGGCGCACGCCGCGCCGGGGGACGCCGTGCTGTTCAGTCCCGCGTTCGCGTCGTTCGACCAGTACCCGAACTTCCGCGCGCGCGCGCGCGAGTTCCACGGGCTGCTGCGCGAACGACGTGCGGACGACCCCGGGCCGGGCTAAGCTGACCGGTCGTGAGCGAGCACATGCAGTACTGCACCGCCTGCCAGCAGGCGATCGCGACCATCGTCGTGATGGACCTGACCGAGGGCGCCGTGAGCGGCAGCCAGCATGTCTGCGCACCGTGCGCCGAGCAGCTGGGCCTCACGCAGCCCAAGCAGCCGAAGTTCTCGAGCGAGATGCTGGAGGACCTGCTCGGCGGCCTCGACGGCGCCGGCTCGGGCGCCGTCAAGCGCGCGACCACCAGCGACGCGTGCCTGGGCTGCGGGCTCTCCGCCGCGGACTTCCGCAAGAAGGGGCGGCTGGGCTGCCCGCGCTGCTACGACGCGTTCCGCGCCGACCTGATGCCGCTGCTGCAGCGCATCCACGAGGCGCAGAGCCACACCGGCCGCCTGCCGACGACGCTCAGCGAGCTGCCGGCTGAGCCCGACCGCCCGCAGGACGACGAACTCAGCGAGCTGCGGACGCGCCTGGAGGCCGCCGTGCGCGGCGAGCGCTACGAAGAGGCCGCGCAGCTGCGCGACGAGCTCCGCCGGGCCGAACGCGGCGAGGTGCGCTGATGGTCGACGAGCGCGACGTGCACGACGACGACGCCCGGCGGGGCGGCGCCGGCCGCGGCCCGGCCGACCTGCGGCCCGGCGAGTGGCTGGCGGGGACCGGCCCCAGGAACGACATCGCGATCTGCACGCGCGCCAGGCTCGCCCGCAACCTGCAGGGCTTCGCGTTCGCGCCGAGCCTCGAGGAGGAGGAGTCCGAGCGCCTCTACGGCTACGTCGTCGACCGGCTGCAGCAGCCGGGCCTGCCCGAGAAGCTCAACGTGGTCGACCTCGACCCCATCGACGACCTCGAGCGGTCGATGCTGGTCGAGCGCCACCTGATCAGCCGCGAGCTCGCCTCGACCGAGCGCCACGCCGGCGTCGCCGTCGACTACGACGAGAGCGTCGCGATCATGATCAACGAGGAGGACCACCTGCGCGCGCAGGTGTTCGCGTCCGGACTGCAGCCCGACGAGGTCTGGAGCCGCGTCGAGCGCCTCGACGACGCGCTGATGCAGCGGCTCCCGATGGCGTGGTCCGAGGAGTTCGGCTTCTTGACCTCGTGCCCGACCAACACCGGCACCGGCCTGCGCCTCTCGGTGATGCTGCACCTGCCGGGGCTGGTCTGGTCGGACGAGATCGACAAGGCGACCAACACCGCGCAGAAGATCAACCTGGCCGTGCGCGGCCTCTACGGCGAGGGCAGCCGCGCGCTCGGCGACTTCTACCAGGTGTCCAACCAGGTCACGCTCGGCCGCGACGAGCGGCAGATCCGCGAGGACGTGCTGATGGCCGTCACCAGGATCGTCGAGTGGGAGCAGGAGGTCCGCGAAGCGCTGCTGCGCGGCTCGGCGCGGGTCAAGACGCTCGACCGCGTCCACCGGGCGCTCGGCACGCTCGAGCGCGCCCAGATCCTGACCAGCGAGGAGGCGCTCGGCACCCTGTCGGCGCTCCGCTTCGGGGTCTGCACCGGCATCGTGGACGGCTTCGAGGCGCACGCGGTCAACCAGGCGCTGCTGCTCTCGCAGCCGGCGCACCTGCAGCGCTACACCCGCCAGACGCTGAGCCCCGAGGAGCGCGACCAGCGCCGCGCCCAGCTGCTGCGCGAACTGCTCGGCTGTTCGCCGTAGACGCACACAAACCCTTGCGCTGTAGCCTCCAACGGCCGACGCAACCAGCGTGTGCGGGCGCGGGCGGGCGCGCAGCGCCGCGAGAGAAAATCGCGCAACTCCCGTTGGGAGGCTGGATCTCCAAGTCGCCTAAATCCTATACCCAGTAGACCCGATCTAAGTATCGGACAGCACGACGCCACTGAGGTTTACAGCATGTTTGATCGCTTCACGGACCGCGCCAAGAAGGTCATGAGCTTCGCCCGCCAAGAGGCGATGAAGTTCAACCACGAATACATCGGCACCGAACACATCCTGCTGGGGCTCGTGCAGGAGGGCAGCGGGGTCGCCGCGAACGTGTTGAAGAACATGTCGATCGACCTGGAGAAGATCCGCCACGAGGTCGAGAAGATCGTCAAGACCGGCCCCTCGATGGTCACCATGGGCCAGCTGCCGTTCACGCCGCGCGCCAAGAAGGTGCTCGAGCTGTCGCTCGAGGAGGCCTCGCAGCTGAGCCACAACTACATCGGGACCGAGCACCTCCTGCTCGGCCTCATCCGCGAGAACGAAGGCATCGCTGCGCAGGTGCTGATGAACCTTGGCGTCAAGCTCGACGAGGTGCGCGAAGAGGTGCTCGAGTTCCTCGGCGCGTCCGAGAGCGACGACGACGGCGACAGCGGTGAGTCGAGCGGCGGCGGCGGCTCGTCGACCGGCTCGGCGTCGGGCAACACCAAGTCGAAGACCCCCGCGCTCGACTCGTTCGGCCGGGACCTGACCGAGCTCGCCCGCGACGCCAAGCTCGACCCCGTCATCGGTCGGGACCAGGAGATCGAGCGCGTCATCCAGATCCTCTCGCGCCGCACCAAGAACAACCCGGTGCTGCTCGGCGAAGCCGGCGTCGGCAAGACCGCCATCGTCGAAGGCCTCGCGCAGCACATCGTCAAGGGCACCGTGCCGGAGATCCTGCGGCGCAAGCGCCTGGTCGTGCTCGACCTCGCGATGATGGTCGCAGGCACCAAGTACCGCGGCCAGTTCGAGGAGCGCATCAAGGCGGTGATGACCGAGGTGCGCCGCGCCAAGGACGTCGTGCTGTTCATCGACGAGCTGCACACGCTGGTCGGCGCGGGCGGCGCCGAGGGCGCGATCGACGCCAGCAACGTGCTGAAGCCGGCGCTTTCGCGCGGCGAGGTGCAGTGCATCGGCGCGACCACGCTCGACGAGTACCGCAAGTACATCGAGAAGGACGGCGCGCTGGAGCGCCGCTTCCAGACCGTCAACGTCGAGCCGCCGACGCCCGAGCAGACCATCGAGATCCTCAAGGGACTGCGCGACAAGTACGAGGCGCACCACCGCGTGACCTACACCGACTCGGCCTTCGAGGCCGCGGTCGAGTTCTCGACGCGCTACATCACCGGGCGCTTCCTGCCGGACAAGGCGATCGACGTCATCGACGAGGCGGGCGCCCGCGTGCGCATCAAGTCGATGACCGCCCCGCCGGACCTCCAGGAGATGGACAACGAGATCGCCCGCCTCAGCAAGGAGAAGGAGGAGGCGGTCGCCGGCCAGGACTTCGAGCGCGCAGCGGACCTGCGCTACCAGGCGTTCAAGCTCAGCAAGAAGAAGGACGAGATCCAGCGCGAGTGGCGCGAGCGTGAGAACTCGCGCGAGTCGGGCGGCAAGG
>JBERSB010000051.1:0-9466 GCA_041236755.1 Luminiphilus sp.
CAGAACTTCGCGATCGCGGGCGCGTGCGGCGCAGCGCTGCTCTGCATGGTGCCGGGCGAGGCGCGCTGGAGCAGCGAGGGCCTCGCGCTGGCGGTCGCTTCGGGCAACCTGACGTCCGCGGTCGGATACGTGCGCTGGTACGCGGCGCTGCCCTCGCTCCGCGCGACGTCGGCAGCGGTCCTGCAGCTGGCGGTCCACGTCCTCGCCGCCGCCGCCGGCGCCGCGCTGCTCGACGAGTCGCCATCGCCCCGGCTGCTGCTGGCCGGCGCGCTGACGCTCGGAGGCATCGCGCTCGCGCTGCGATCCCGTCGGCCCGAGGCGGGTTGAGCGCGCTACTGCTTGGCGGCCTTCTTCGCGGCCGCCTGCTTCGACGACTGCGGCCTGCGGCTGCCCGCGGCGCCGGCGAGCGTGGCTTCGTAGGTCGCGATGTAGCGCTTCGACGGCATACGGCGAATCGCCGCGGCGACGACGTCGAGCGGCACGTCGTCGATCTTCTTGAAGCGCACGCACGACTTGCCCATGTCGAGCTTGTTGCCGGTCGCCTTCCACGCCTTCTGGAACCACGCGACGTCGTCCCGATCCATGTAGAGACCCATCATGTAGAGCGACATGTGGTTCTTCTGCGACGCGAGCCCGGCGTAGGGCAGCGGCATCGACGGGTCGCAGTGGTAGCCGCCGGGGTAGGCCTTCATCGAGACGTGGTAGCCGATCATCCCGTAGCTCATGCGCTCGTCGATGTCGGCGTCGACGTTGTCGAGGAACACCTTTCGGAGCACCACCAGCGCGTCGCGCCGGTCCGAGGGGAGCTCCTTCAAGTACTGGGCGACCGTCACGGCCTTGGACTGCACCATGGCGACATCGTAGCCAGCAGCGCGACCTCAGTGCACGCGGACGCTCTTGGGATTCGACCGCGCAGTGTTGCCCGCGGCGTCGGTCGCGACCACGGTCAAGGTCAAGTCGGCCAGCCGTCGCGCTGGGACCTCGCAACGCCACAGGTACTCACCGTACCAGCGCAGCGGCAGGCTCCGCAGGACGCCGGACTCGTCGACCAGGAGCCTGACGTCGCGCCAGTCGTGCGGCATGCACGGGCTCTTGCGGTCGTGGACGCGGACGCGCACCAACACGCCGCCGTCGACGTGCTGCGCGTCGATCCTGCCCACGAACGGCGGCGCGGTGTCCTTGGGGATCGAGGCGCCGAAGAACACCTTGTCGGCCTCGGCGTTCTTGACCTCCCCCTCGGCGTGTACGCAGTCCATCCTGCCGTCGCGGTTGAGGTCGGCGATCGCGAGCCCGAGCGTCGCGCGCGTGCGCTCGCCTGCGAACACCGGCGCAGCCGCCGCGAAGCGACCCGCGCCGTCGTTGACGAGCAGGCGCTCCACGCCGGTGAGCGACGCGATCAGGAAGTCCGCGTCGCCGTCCGAGTCGTAGTCGAGGAACGCGATCATGTTGTCGTCGAAGCGCGGGTTGTCGGCCTCGGGCCAGACCGCGTCGGTCGCGTCGACGAAGCCGCCGCGGCCGTCGGCAAGGAACAGGTGCTCCGAGAAGCGCCGCTTGCCCGCGCCGTCGTTGATCGTCACGACGTCGAGGTAGCCGTCGCCGTCGACGTCCATCGGCTCGAACTCGTAGTTGTTGGTGAACTGCGGTAGCCGCTCGGCGCTGACGTCGGTGAACCGGCCGTTGCCGTCGTTGTGGAGCAGGAACGAGCCGGCTGACTTCTTGCTGCTGAGCAGCAGGTCCAGGTCGAAGTCGTTGTCGACGTCGACGAACTCGAGCTCCCAGCAGAACCGGACGGCGATGTCCGGGACGCACGCGTCGGTCACGTCGACGAAGCGGCCGCCGTCGTTGCGCCAGACCCGCGGCTTCGCACCTTCGTTGCGCATCGGCGAGCCCGGGCCCCAGTCGGCGAGCACCAGGTCGAGGTCGCCGTCGCCGTCGACGTCGCCCCACTCGACGTCGCCGACCGACAGCGGCATCTCCGGCAGCATCTCCTCGGTCACGTCTTCGAAGCGGCCGTCGCCGCGGCCGAGGTAGAGCCGGCTCTGGGTCTGGTAGGTCGTGCCGACGAACAGGTCGCAGCGGCCGTCGCCGTCGACGTCGCGCGCCTTGACCACCCGCGCGTAGAACGTGCGGTCCCCGAACACCTGCGCGGTGATCTCCGGCCACTTCGCGTCGCCCGCGTTCTGGAACACGCGCGCCGGGACCGCCGCGCCCGGCTTGTCGTAGTCGCCGCCGTTGGCGAACAGCACGTCTACGCGGCCGTCGCCGTCGATGTCCGCCAGCTCGACCTTGTTCGTCCACTCCGCCGTCTCGCCGATCGTCTCTGCGGTCACGTCCCGCCACAGGTCCGTCGGCAGCGACAGCGACGCCTTCCACTCCGGGCGCCGGCGACGCTGCTGGAACGGCTTCTTGCCCTGCTGCGAGCCCTGCTGCGGGTCCTGCTGCTGGGGCGGCTCGGGCGGCTGCCCCTGCTGCGCTGCGCAGACGCCGTCGAGCAGGAGGATCAGCGAGATCGCGGCGACACGGGAGCGGCTCATGCGCGCCCGACTCTAGCAGACGGGGGCGGGGTTCCGCGCAGCTCGAACCTCGACGTCGCCACCACGTCGCCGTTGACGACGAGGTCGACCAGGTGCACGCCGGGATAGTCCCTCCTCGTGGTGACCGCGCGGAGCGAGTGCGACTTATGCAGCACGCGCTGCTCACCTGCAGCGAGGCGCAGCTTCCAGCCCTTCCAGGTCTTGGCCCGGGTCGAGCCGTCTCGCTTGACGTGGTGCACGACGTAGTCGACGACCAAGGGCTGCGCCTGCGCGTCGGCAGACGTCAGCGCGGCCTCCAGCTGCAGGTCGTCCCCGCCCCGGGCGCGCTCGGGCCGGATCTCGAACGCGGCTGCACCCCGCAGCGGACGGCCCAGCCCGAACGCGCGCAGCGCCCGCTTGTCCCCCTGCTTGATCAGGGTGCGGGCCGCGTGGCGGAGCACCGCCTGCCGCGTCGTCGCGCCAGACCGCAGGTGCTCTCGCAACCAGCGCACGACGACGTCGGGGTGGTCCTTGGAGATGTCGTTGAGGTGGTTGGCGACGCTCCGGCGCACGTACGCGCTCGGGTCGTCTTGGAGCCGCGCGAGCAGCGGCAGGCACGGGCGCGGGTCCTCGACGAGGTGCTTGAGCTGCACGCCCCACGGGAGCCGCGGCCGCGTGCCTTCGCTGACGAGCCTGCGCACGTGCGGGCTCGGGTCGTCGAGCCACCGCGTCAACGTCGCCATCGTCCGCTCGCGGTGCTCGATCAAGAACGGGCGGACCGCGTACTCCGCTGTGTGCCGCTGCGTCAGCGCGTGCAGCGCGGCGAGCGCGCGCTCGGGGTGGTCGAGCCCGTAACGCGCGACGAAGTCCGTCATCGGCCAGACCGCCCAGCCGGCGAGCCCCGCTCGCGAGCTGACCAGCTGCGAAAGGTCGTCGTCGTCACGGGCGGGCGCCAGCGCGCCCGCGAGCACCGCGACCGCGTCGTCGAACGAGCCCGGCAACGACGCCGCCAGCGCGTCGGCGACGTGCGCGACGCGCGCCTTGAGCTCCAGCTGGTCGAGCCCGTCGCGCGCACGCATCGAGAACCGCCGCTTCGGAAAGGCGGCCCAGCTGCGCTGCAGGTGCTCGCCCATGGCCCCGATCAGCCCGCGGTCGATCCGCTCCTTGAACGGCTGCGCCATGCTCCATGCATCATGCCCTGCGTCGCCGCGACAGAACAGCGGCGCAGACGGCTACCATCGCGGCATGATCCTCCGCTGGACCTGTGCCACACTGACCCTCGCGTGCTGCGCCATGGCGCAGACGCAGGCCCGAGAGTTCGCTCCCCACATCTTCATTGAGAGCGCGGGCCCGGACGGCTGGCGCGCACGACTCGGCCCCACCAACGTCGGGGTCCTGCTCGCGTCCGAAGAGGGCCGCGAGCTCTGGGAGCCCGTCGCGCAGCCGATGCTCGACATGTGGTCTGCGCTCGCAGGCGGCGGGGAGGCCTACCGCGAGGCGAGCGAACGCCTGCTCGGCTACGGCGGGACGATCCGCGTCGCCGTTCGCGGCAACCGAGACGGCCCGGCGGACGTCGCGATCTGCTTCGACGGCGACGGCCGCACCGACATGGCCCCGCTCGCAGCGGACGTAGAGCAGCTGCTGGAAGGCATGACGCCTGGTCCATGGCAGGAGATGGACGTCGCCGGGACCAAGCTCCGCGTGCGGCGAGACGGCAACGAGTGCGTCACGGCGCCGATGGTCGACGGCGAACGCATGATCATGCTGCTCGGAGACGCGGAGCGGCTCGGCGACGCGACCCGACTCGCCGCGTGGATCACGGCGCGCCCGGTGACCCTCGCCGTCCCCAAGCCGGGCAGCCCCGCTGCGCGGATGACGTTCGACCTTCCGGCGCTGCTGGAGACGATGCAGGCCGAGCCCGAAGCTGCCTTCCTCGAGGCGATGGGCTTCACCGACCTGCGCCACCTGACCTTCACGCTCGCGGCCGCGGGCCCGCGCGTGCAGCTGGGCTGTGACGTCGAGATCGACGGGCCGCCGCGCGGCGTCGTGAAGGCGCTGATGCCCGCGCGCGAAGGCATCTCCTCGCTCGCGGCGCTGCTGCCCGAGCAGGTGGCCGCGACCAAGATCGCCCGGTTCGACGTGCAGGCTCTCGTCGAAGGCATCTTCGCGGCGGTGACCCTCGAGGACGAAGACGCGCGCGCAGAGATCGAAGAGGAGCTGGGCCTCGACCTCGTCGACGACCTGTTCGTGCACGCGACGGACGAGCTGCTCGTACTCGGCGCGCCGCTGGCGGACTACGACCGGCTCCGTGAAGCGACGTGGTCGCTCGCCTGGCGCTTGAAGGACGAGGCCAAGTTCCGCGCCGGCTACGAGGCGCTGCTGAACAAGGCCAAGGGCTTCCTCACGAAGTCCGAGACCGTCGACCTCGACGGCGTCGAGCTCCGGCGCTACGGCAACCTCACCAACTACGACCTCTGGATGGCCGTGGGCAACGGCGTCTGGGTAATCAGCGCCGGCAGAGACGCCGAGGAGACCGCGACCGACCTGCTGCGCCGCGCCAAGAGTACGGACGGCAGCGCCGCGGGCAAGCCGCCGGCGCGCTTCGCCGACCTCGCGCGGCACCTGCCGAACGGCGTCAACGGGTTCTCCTTCGTCGACCTGGACGCGTTCGCGGCGACGCCCGTGGAGTGGTGGTACGAGCTGGCCGATCCGGGCGCGCTGCTGATCCCGATGCTCGGACAGCGGCGCCGGGTGAGCGACGGCGAGCTCGACGCCACCGAAGAGGCCGTCGAGAAGGCCCGCGCCCTGCTGAAGAAGAACAACCTCTCGACGATCCGCACCGCCACCGGCTCGGCCGGCGGCACTTGGCGCTGGCGCCTCTACTGGTGATCAGCGCGGCACGGACGGCGTCAGCTGCTCCTGGAGCAGGCCGGTGCCGACGCTGTCGAAGAACTCCAGGACCGCCTGGGAAGCAGGCCAGCCGAACGGCCGCTTCTGCAGCTCGCGCGGGCGCATGTGCGCGCCGGGCCACGCGTGGCTGCCGCCCTCCAGGGTGACCACCCACACCGGCGGCGCTTCGCCGTCCCCCTTCTTGCGGAAGAACCGCTGGACCTCGACCCCGCCGCGCTCGGCGGTGTCGGGATAGGCCAGCAGCCCGTTGCGCGCGACGTAGTAGTCGATCGCCTGCTGCATCGACGCGTCGACGCGGGCCTTGCCCCCGAGCGGCGCCGCGCCAGGGCCACCCTCGAGGCGGACGTACTCGTCCGCGGTGCCGTGGATCATCAGAACCGCGAGCGGCACATTCGACTGCGCCTCGCTGTAGTTCATCGCCGCGGCGACCGGGGCGATGCCCTCGAAGAGGTCTGCGGCCTCGCGCGCGAGGCGGTGGCACATCATGCCGCCGTTGTCGTGCCCGGTGACGAACACGCGCTTCGAGTCGATCGCGACGCGCTGCTGCACCTCTGCGACGACCGCCTTGCAGAAGCCGACGTCGTCGACGTCGTTGCGCGACGCATACACGTCCGCGCCGCCGGCGTTCCAGGTGAGCTTGCGGCTGGCCACGGCCCCCGTCCCGTCGGGGAACACCACGACGAAGCCCTTCTCGACGCCCAGGCGGTCGAGCCGGGTCACCGCGCGCGCCTCGTCGGCGCTGCTGCCGCCCGCGTGCAGCACCATCAGCAAGGGCAGCGCTTCGACGCCCTGGTCGCCCGGCGGGACGAACAGGTGGAACCGGCGCTCGCGGCCGTCGTGCCGCAGCGTGACGATCTCGGACGTTCCCGTGACCGCAGGCGACTGGACGGCCTGCTCGATCTTCTCGTGGACGGAGCGCAGCTGGCGACGGACGACGTCGCCGCGGTCCTTCACGGCGAACACGCCGCCGAACGTACGGTCGCCGGAGATCCACGGGGTGAACCCGAACGCGCCGGCGTCGCTGAAGCGCACCACGTCCGCGCCGTCGCGCTCGATCCACGTGCCGAGCCCGTAGCGCACGTCCTTCGGTTCGCCGCCCGGCGCCCGCACGTCGACGCGCCGGCGAACCTGGTCGCGCAGCATCTCGTCGATCCGGTCCTTGCTGAGCAGCTGCTCGCCGTGCCAGTGGCCGTCGGCCAGCAGCATCCGGACGAAGCGCGTGTAGTCGTTGAGCGTCGAGACCGCGCCGCTGGCCGCCCACGGCAGCGCCGTAGTGCCAGGGTCATCGGCGAGCGGGTAGAACGCGCCGAAGTGCGTGTCGCGCATCCCGAGCGGGTCGCCGATGCGCTCGCGGAACAGCTGGTGCCACGGCTTGCCCGTCGCGCGCACAGCGCAGAGCGCGGCGACCTGGAAGCCGACGTGGCCGTAGTCGAACGCCGTCCCGGGCTGCGTGCGCAGCCCCGCGCGCGCGGCCTGCTCGGCGAAGCGCTGCATGTCCCAGCGCCGCATGCGGCTGTTCATCTCCTCGGGAAGACCGCTCGTGCACGCCATGCACTGGCGCAGCGTCAGCCGGCGTCGGGCGTCGCTGTCGAACTCCTGGACGTAGCGCGCGACCGGGTGGTGCAGCTCGAGCGTGCCGTCGTCCACGAGGGACATGATCGTCGCGACCGTCAGCCACTCGCTGGCCGCGCCGATGGGGATCACCTGGTCCGCGGCGAACGTCCCGTGCAGGCTGCGGTGCAGCTCCCGCGAACCGCGGAACACCGTCAGGCCGGCGCCGTCGGCGCGCAGGACCTTCATGGTCCGCTCGAGCGCAGGGCGCACGCCGGCAAGCTCCGTGGACTGCGCCGCCAGCGGCAGCAGGATCGCGAACGTCGTGAGACAAACGGTCAGAAGATGGCGCATATGAAGCTCTTATCGGCACGTGCGGCGCCGCGTTCGGAGCCGATCCGCGCAGAACCGGCCGGCGGGCGCAACGGGCCCGCTCGCCCTGCGCTGAGGCGCGCGCGGCGCCCGCACGCGCCTGCTGAACAGCCACGGCACGACGACGTAACCACTTACAGAACAAACATGTCGGCACGCATCCGCACATTTGCCCTGCTCCTGCTCGCGCTCGGCTGCTCGTCGCTGGTCTCGTGCCGCACGGTCGGCCGGTGCTACACCCAGTGCCAGCGCAACACCCCCCCGCCGTCCAGACCTGCCGCTCTAGCCCACGCAGCAAAACAGCGTGCCCGCTCCTGGGACGGGCGTATCGCGGCGGACCTGCTCCGCGCGTTCGTCCCGCGTTGACGTAGCTGAGAGTTACCCCGCGAGCGCAGTCGCTGGGACCCCGAGCTCCGTAGCCTTACGGACATGCAGGCAGACCCACCTCGAGGCGAGAGTTCTCCTCTGTTCGCCGGCGCGCTCCTCGGCGGACTCGCGGTCGCGCTCGGCGCGTTCGGCGCGCACGCGATGAAGCAGGCCTACGACGAGACCGCCCTGAAGACCTTCGAGACCGGCGTGCGCTACCAGATGTACCACGCGCTGGCGCTGCTCGGCTGCGCAGCGCTGCAGGCCGCTGGCTACCGGACCGTCACCGCCGCGCGGTTGTTCGTCGTGGGCACGGCGCTGTTCAGCGGCTCGCTCTACGGCCTCGCGCTGCTCGACCTGCGCTGGCTCGGGCCGGTCACCCCGATCGGCGGGGTCGCGTTCTTGGCGGGCTGGGTCGCGCTGCTCTTTGCTGCTCGGAAACGCACGTGAGCATGTCCTAGACTGCGCCCATGCACGTCACGATCGAATACTGCGTGGTTTGAAACTACCTGCCGACGGCGGCCAGTCTGGCCGCCGCCATCGAAGCCGCGCACCCGGGCGCGACCATCGAAAAGCTGCCCGGTGGCCGGGGGGACTTCATCGTCGTGGCCGACGGCCGCGAGGTCTGGAACAAGAAGCGGCACGCCGAGCAGCGCTTCCCCGAGCACGACGAGGTGCTCTCCCAGCTGTAGCAGCTGGGCGCGCGCGGCCCGCCGCGTTCAGGGCCGGCGGAACCGCAGGAAGTAGTTCTCCTCGAACCCGAGCGGGACCTCCTCGACCAGCTCGAAGCCGGCCTCGGTCACCTCGCGCACGACCTGCTCCTTGCCGCAGCGCACGTGGTTCATCAGCCACTCGCGCGTCTTGCCGGGGATGCGCTCGAAGTCGACGACAACGAACGTCCCGCCCGGACGCAGCGCCCGCCGGATCGACGCCAGCGTCGCCGACGGGTACTCGAAGTGGTGGTAGGTGTCGCACGTGAACACGGCGTCCACCGAGCCCTGGGGCAGCGACACGTCGCGCTCGGTGCACTGCACGGTCTCGACCATCGGCTGGCGGCGCTTCTGGGCGCGCTCGCGCAGGTTCTCGACAAACCTCGGCGAGAGCTCGACCGCGTAGACGCGCCCTTGGTCGGTCACGTCGCGCGCGAAGAAGTCGACGAACAGTCCCGTGCCCGCGCCGACGTCGGCGACCGCCATGCCCGCCTGCAGGCCGACCGCGCGCGCGATGGCCGTGCGCTTCGCGAACACCTCCCGGCTCTCGGTCTCGAATCGCTCGACGAACTTGTCGACGTCGAGCTCGGGATCGAGGAAGTTCGTGTTGATGCCGGGCTTGACGCTCTCCTGATCGGGAGCGGCAGCGCACGCGCACAGGGCGATGGCGACGAGCGAAGAGAGCAGGGCACGCATGCGCAGCATCGTAGCCGGGTCCCTCCGGATCGCGATCATCACGCCTGCCGAGCGCGGCAGCGCGGCCGGTAACCGCATCACCGCGCTCCGCTGGGCAGGCCTGCTCCGCCAGCTCGGGCACCGACCGCGCGTGGCGACAGAGTGGCGTGGACAGCCGTGCGACCTCCTCGTCACCGTGCACGCCGTCAAGTCGGCGCCGTCCGTGCTCGCGGCCCGGCGCGAGCGCGCGGCGCTGCCGATCGTGACGCTGCTGAGCGGCACGGACATCTACCCGTGGTTCTCCCCGGACGCCCCGACCCAGCGCGCGCGGGGTGTCCCGGCGACCGCAGCCTCGACCTGCTCGGTGTA
>JBERSB010000052.1:0-11356 GCA_041236755.1 Luminiphilus sp.
GCCCTGGAGCGGGACGCCGAGCACGTCGGCAGCCTCCTGAACCTCGCCGCGATCGAGTCCTCGCGCGGTGAGCGCGCTGCTGCGCGCGCGCTGCTGGAGCGGGCGCTCGCAGCGGACGGGCGCCGGCCGCAGCTGAGCGGGCCGGAGCGCCGCCACATCACGGAGTGGCTCGCAGGGCCTGCCGAGAGCCACGCCGCCGGGGGCTAGATACCCAACTCTAGATACCCAGGATGCTGTAGCCCGCGTCGACGTAGATCACTGGGCCCGTGACGCCGTTGCTGAGCGGCGACAGCAGGAACGCGGCGGTGTTGCCGACGTCGGCCTGGTCGACGTTGCGGCGCAGCGGCGCCTTCTGCGCCATCGAGTCGAGCAGCGAGCCGAAGTCGCCGACGCCCATCGCCGAGACCGTCTTGATCGGGCCCGCCGAGATCGCGTTGACGCGCACACCGTGCGGACCGACGTCGTTGGCGAGGTAGCGCGTCGACGACTCGAGCGCGGCCTTGGCGACGCCCATCACGTTGTAGTTGGTGACGACCTTCTCGGCGCCGTAGTAGCTCAGGCAGACGACGCTGGCGTTGCGTCCCTCCATCATCGGCAGCGCCCCCTTGGTCAGGCCGATGAGCGACCACGCGCTGACCTGCTGCGCGAGGGCGTAGCCGTCCCAGCTGGTGTCGCGGAAGTTGCCGCCGAGCTCTTCGCGCTTGGCGAACGCGATCGAGTGCACCATGCCGTCGATGCCGTCCCACTCCTTGCCCAGCGCGTCGAAGAACCGGTCGATGTCGCCGTCGACGGTGACGTCGCACGGCAGCATCACGGGCGGGCGTTCGAGGTCGCCGGCGAGCTTCTTGACGGCGTCGCCCATGCGGTCGTTCTGGTAGCCGAGCGCGAGGTTGGCGCCTTCACGCTGCAGCGCCTGCGCGATGCCCCAGGCGATCGAGCGCTTGTTCGCGACGCCGAAGATGACGACGTTCTTTCCTTCCATCATGCCCATAGCTGGTTCCTCGTCTCTGCGTCGGAGTGGGGTGCTCGCCGATTTGGCGGGCGGCCACGATAGCCACGGGGGCCGGTGGGTTCACGCGTCCGCAGGCCCGGACCCCGCGAACGCCGCGGCGAACACCTTGCGCGACGGTGTGGTCCAGGGCGTGGCGGCGTCGCGCGCGTAGAACTGCAGCTGGCCGCAGTCGGCGGCCGCCGCAGTGTGCGCCCGCAGGGTGATCCGGTGGTGCGTGATGCCGTGGCGCACGGCCGCGACCTCGTCGCCGACCTCGACCTCGGCGCCGAAGCGCTCGCGCAGCGCGCGCGCGAGGTCGTCGGGGTCGCAGTCCAGCAACACGCCGGGGCCGGGCAGCTCGATCTGGCCTGCGTTGGGCTGGTCTGTGGGGATCCGGTAGCCGAGCACTTCGCCGTCACGCTCGATCAGCACCGCGCGGGCAGAGACCTCGACGGCGCGGCGCGGCGGCTTCTTCTTCGGCAGCTCGCGGGTGCGGTCCTCGCGCCGGGCCACGCAGTCCTGCCGGACCGGGCACGGCTCGCACGAGGGCGAGGTCGGCGTGCAGACGGTCGCGCCGAGCTCCATCATCGCCTGGTTGAAGTCACCCGGCCGCGCCCGGTCCAGCCACTCGAGGGCCTGCGCCGAGATCGCCCGGCGCGCGCGCGTCGTGCCGATCGGCTCGTCGAGGCCGCGGTGCCGCGAGACCACGCGCTCGACGTTGCCGTCGACGGCCGGCTCGGCGTGGCCGAACGCGATCGAAGCGACCGCCCCCAGGGTGTACGGGCCGACCCCGGGCAGGTCCCGCAGGGCCTCCACGGTCTGCGGCACGCTGCCGCCGTGCGCTTCGGCGACCCGCCGCGCGCCGTCGCGCAGCAGCCGCGCCCGGCGGTAGTAGCCGAGCCCGCGCCACGCGACCATCACCTCGTCGTCGGACGCGGCTGCGAACGCTTCGGGCGTCGGGTAGCGCGCGAGGAAGCGCTCGTAGGGCTCACGCACGGCCTCCACGCGCGTCTGCTGCAGCATGATCTCGCTGACCCAGATCGCCCAGGGGTCGCGCGTGCGGCGCCACGGCAGGTCGCGCCGGGCGCGGTCGAACCAGCCCAGGAGCCGCGCGGCGAAGCCGTCCGAGCTCAAAGCGCTACGGTTCCGTGCGCGGAGGGTCGAACTCGAGGCCCAGGCGGTCCCTGAGGTCCTGCTCGGCCTTCTCGAGGAGCTCGTTGAGCTGCACGGCGTCGTCCTGCTCGGCGACCAGCACGATGCGGATGCTGCGGGCCATCTCGGTGCCCTGCACGCGCGTGCGGATGCTGATCTCGGGGTGCTTGCCGCTGATGTCGGACAGGATGCGGCTGATCGAGGACTCGTCGTGGCCGTGGTACTCGACGGTGCGTTCGCCGCGCACGGTGTCCGGGCCCGCGGCGGCCATCGCCGGCATCACGTGCGCGGTGAAGAACCGCTGCATCTCGGGCGGAACGCCCGGCAGCAGGAAGACCGAGGTCTCGCCGACGTCGAGCTGCACCGCGGGTGCGCTGCCGACGGTGTTCTCGTAGCACTTGGCGCCGATCGGGAGCATCGCCATGCCGAGGCGGGCGTCGGTCATGTCCGGGTGGCTCACCACCTGCTTGGCGAACAGCCGGCGGTAGGCGTTCTGGACGTATTCGCGGGCCTGCTCGTTCTCCTCGAGCTCGACGCCTGCTGCCTTGGCCAGGCAGCCGCGCGTGTTGTCGTCCCAGTTGGGGCCCATCCCGCCGGTGACCAGGACGAACGTCGGCTTCTGATCGAGCGCCCAGGTCATGGTCGCGACCATCTCGGCCTCGACCCGGTCGCACACCTGGATGGTGCGGACGCGGTAGCCGATGTCGTCGATTCGGTTGGCGATGAAGGCCGCGTTTCGGTCGACCACGGACCCCTCCAGGATCTCGCGGGAAACGACCAGGATGATGACGCTCTTGTCGAACAAAAGTTGGCTCCGGTAGGAGGATTCTGGGGCCCCCGCGGGAGCCGGTCTGCGGCCATCGTACAGGAACGGCAGCAATGTTGAAGCGGTAGCCTGGGCGGGGGAGAATGGGGGTTTCCGACGCCGATCCCAGCCAGGACCCCAGCCCGAACATGACCGACACGACCCCGCCTGACGGCGGCCGCATCACTGATCTCCTGCTCGAGCGGGAGATGCGCGAGAGTTACCTCAACTACTCGATGAGCGTGATCCTCTCGCGCGCTCTCCCCGATGCGCGGGACGGCCTGAAGCCCAGCCAGCGTCGCGTCCTGGTCGCGATGAACGACCTGAACCTCGGCCCACGCGGCAAGCACCGCAAGTGCGCGAAGATCTGCGGCGACACGTCGGGCAACTACCACCCGCACGGCGAGTCGGTGGTCTACCCGACGCTGGTCGGCATGGCGCAGCCGTTCACGACGCGCTACCCGATGGTCGACAGCCAGGGCAACTTCGGCGCGATCGACGGCAGCCCGCCGGCGGCGATGCGCTACACGGAGGCGCGCCTCGGTTACCCGGCGACGCACATGCTGGAGGACCTCGACAAGGAGACGGTCGACCTCGTCGAGAACTACGACGGCACGCGCATGCAGCCCGTGGTGCTGCCCGCGCGGTTCCCCAACCTGATCTGCAACGGCTCGACCGGCATCGCTGTCGGCATGGCGGCGAGCCTCGCGCCGCACAACCTGCGCGAGGTCGCGACCGCGCTCGACAAGCTCTACAGCAACCCGGAGATCACGCTCGACGAGCTGCTGCAGACCGTGCAGGGCCCGGACTTCCCGACCGGCGGCACGATCATGGGCCGCACCGGCATCCGCAACGCGTACGCCAGCGGCCGCGGCTCGGTGACGTGCCGCGCCAAGCACCACGTCGAGGAGAAGAAGGGCAGAAAGCAGCTCGTGTTCACCGAGGTGCCCTACCAGATCAAGACCACCACGATCCTGGAGCGCATCCAGCACCTGGTGAAGACGCAGCAGATCGACACGATCAGCGACGTCAACGACGAGTCCAACGACCGCGTCGGCCTGCGCCTCGTGGTCGAGCTCAAGAAGGCCGTCGACGACGAGCTGGTCACCTTGAACAAGCTGTTCAAGATGTCGCAGCTGCAGAGCACGTTCTCGATCATCAACCTCGCGATCGTCGACGGCCGCCCGCGCACGCTCGGCTTCAAGCAGATGCTGGAGTGCTACCGCGACCACCGGATCGACGTGATCCGGCGCCGCACGCGCTACCTGCTCCGCAAGGCCGAGGAGCGGCTGCACATCCTCGAAGGTCTGCGGCTCGCGGTCGCGAACATTGACGAGGTCATCGAGATCATCAAGTCGTCGGCCAACACCGACGAGGCGCGGCAGCGCCTGATCGCGCGCTTCGAGCTCAGCGACATCCAGTCGCGCGCCATCCTGAGCATGCGCCTGTCGCAGCTCACCGGCCTCGAGATCGAGAAGCTGGAGGCGGAGCACGCAGAGGTGCTCGAGAAGATCGCCTACTACAAGACGATCCTCGCCGACAGGGAGGTGCTGTTCGGCCTGATGCGCCAGGACCTCAAGGAGATGGTCGAGCAGTACGGCGACGACCGCCGCACGCAGATCAGCGACGAAGAGGTCGGCAACTTCGTCGACGAGGACCTCATCCCCGAGGAGATGATGGTCGTGACCTGCACGCACCAGGGCTACATCAAGCGCACCGCGCTCGATCAGTACCGGACGCAGGGCCGCGGCGGCAAGGGCGTCAGCGGCGCGGACTTCAAGGAGGGCGACTTCCTCTGGAACCTGTTCGTCGCGTCGACGCACGACTACCTGCTGTTCTTCACCAACCGCGGCCGCGTCTACTGGAAGAAGGTCTACGAGCTGCCCAGCTACGGCCGCACGGCCAAGGGCCGCGCGCTGATCAACGTCGTCGAGACCCAGGAGGGCGAGACGATCACCGAGATCCTGCGCGTCGACGCGTTCGACGACGAGCGGTTCCTGGTCAGCGCCAGCAAGAACGGCCTGATCAAGAAGACCGCGCTCAGCGCCTACAGCCGGCCGCGCGCGGGCGGGATCATCGCCTTCGGGCTCGACGACGGCGACGAGCTGGTCGACGTCAACATTTGTCGCAAGGGCGACCACATCGTGCTCGGCACCAAGAACGGCATGTCGATCCGCTTCGACGAGTCGGGGGCGCGCGCGATGGGGCGGAGCGCGGTCGGCGTGCGCGGCGTCAAGCTCGACGACGGCGACGCGGTCTGCGACATGGTCGTGACCGACGGCAGCGGCACGCTGATGACCATCTGCGAGAACGGCTACGGCAAGCGCACCAAGGTCGAGGAGTACCGCTCCCAGACGCGCGGCGGCAAGGGCATCATCGACATCCGGACGACCGAGCGGAACGGCAAGGTCGTCAACCTGCTCAGCGTCGACGATGACGACGAGGTGATGATGATCACCAAGGACGGCCAGATCGTGCGGACCCAGGTCGGTGGCATCAGCGTCATCGGCCGCAACACGCAGGGCGTGCGCTGCATCTCGCTGCGAAAGGGCGACAAGCTCGTCAGCGTGGCGCGCATTCCCAAGGAGGAGCCCGAGGCCGCCGAGACCCCCGAGGGGGACGAGGGCAAGGAGGCCTGATGGGCGCCTACCTCGACACGCTGACCGCCGACGTCAAGGCGGCGATGAAGGCCGGTGAGAAGGAGAAGCTCACCGTGCTCCGGATGATCATCAGCGACATCAAGAAGAAGGCCGAGGCCGAGGGCGACCTCTCGGACGAGGCCGAGCTCGCGATCCTGCAGAAGGCCGTCAAGACGCGCACCGACACCGTCGAGCAGGCGACCGCGGCCGGCCGCCACGAGATCGCCGACCGCGAGGCCGGTGAGATCGACCTGATCGTGGGCTACCTGCCCAAGCAGATGACGCCCGACGAGGTGGACGAGAAGGTCCGCGAGATCGCGGCCGAGATCGGCTACGCGGGCCCCAAGGACAAGGGCCGATTCATGAAGGAGTGGATGGGCCGCTACAAGGGCCTCGCCGACGGCAAGGCCGTGCAGGCCGCGCTCGGCAAGCTGGGCTAGTCCGGCTGGTCGGTCACAAGACGCTCCAGGTCCTCAGGCGTCAGGGCCGGTCCGTCCGAGAGCGCCGTCCGGACTGCGGCGCTGGTCCGCTCGTCCAGCTCGCGCTGCGCGTCCGCGCGCTTCTTCAGGCTGCGCAGCGGCATGGCGATCCGCATGTTGCCGTCCAGCCGTTCGGCGTTGCGCGCCAGGAAGTCCCAGTAGAGCCGCGTGATCGGGCAGGTCTTCTTGGGGTGGAACGCGCAGCTGCCGCAGTAATCGCTCATCTTGGCGATGTAGGCGCTGCCGGCGACGTACGGCTTGGTCGTCATCAGCTCGCCGACGCCGTAGGTCGCCATCGCGAGCACGTTGGGCTCGACGACCCAGTCGTAGGCGTCGGCGTAGGCGACCCAGAACCAGTCGGTCAGTTGGCGCGGTGAGACGCCGAGCAGCGTGCCGAGGTTGCCGAGGATCATCAGCCGCGTGATGTGGTGGCTGTAGGCCTCCTCCCAGACGTCGTCGACGACTCGGTCGAGGCACTGCAGGCCGGACGGCTTGTCGCCCCAGAACACAGGCGGCAGTTCCATCTCGCCGCGCAGCACGTTCTGGTCGAGGTCGCGGAAGCCGTCGGTCGCCTCGTGCACGTGGCGGACGAACTCGCGCCAGCCGAGCACCTGGCGGACGAAGCCCTCCTTGCTGTTCATCGGCAGGTCTGTGCCGAGCACGTCGTCGACGACGCGCTGCGGCAGCAGCCGGTGAAGGTTGAGCAGCGGCGAGATGCGCGTGTGGAACAGGTTGGTCGACTTCGTCGACATCGCGTCCTCGTAGGGGCCGAAGTGCGGCATGCACTCGTCGAGCGCCCACGCCCACAGGCGCTCCGCGTCGTCGCGCGTCGCAGGCAGGTGCTCGGGGCGCAGCTTGCCCGGGTGGTCGGCGAACGCCTCCTCGACCAGCTCGCAGACCTCGCGCGTAACGTCGTCGACCTCGAACGTCGGCAGCGGCGGCGCCGCAGGCTCGCCGTCCCAGCGCTCCCGGTTGTCCGCGTCGAAGCTGTACTTGCCGCCGATCGGCTTGCCCGACTCCATCAGCACGCCGGTGCGCTTGCGGACCTGGCGGTAGAACGAGTCCATCCGCCAAGGCGGCCCCTTGATCGCGGCGAAGTCGTCTGTGGTCGTGAGCCAGCCGTCGTGGGGGACCTCCTCGAGCACGCCGTCCTCGAACAGCGGCTGCAGCTCATCGCGGAGCTCGAGCTCCGCGGGCCGCATCACCCGCATCACGCTCAGGTCCCCGTGCAGCGCGCGCAGCGTCGTCGCGTAGTCGTCCTCGCCCGCGTCGACGTAGCGCACTGCGACGCCGCGCTCGATCTGCTCGAGCGCGAAGTGGCGCATGTTGGTCATCACCAGCGCCAGCTTCTGCTTGTGGTAGCGTCGCCGCTTGGCCTTGGCGCGGCTCTCGATCAGCACGACGCCCAGCTCTTCGGCCGGCTCACGGCGGAGCGGCCCGATGGCGTCGTGCAGCTGGTCGTAGGGCACGTAGAGCCACCGGCGGTCGCCGGCGGACGCCTGCGCGCGCAGTCTGTCTCCGAACGCACTCACAGCTGGCAGTTCGCGCCGCGCACCGGACGGATGCGCTGCTACGGCCGCCGCCGCATCAGATACGGCGTGTGCACTTCGTAGCCCAAGAGCGGCCGGATCGCTGCGGGCTGCGTGACGGCGTAGCCGGGCAGGCGCACGTAGGGGTCGTCCTCGGTCTGGAACGCGCCGTCGGGTCCTACGAGCCCAGCGGCGAACAGCACCGGGAAGACACCCGCCCCGACTTCGTCGACGACGACAGCCGCGAAGCCTCCCTCGGCGAGCGCGGCGTTGGTGTTGGTCATCATGGCGCGCAGCGCCTGCCGGCCGCGCTCCGGCAGGTCCGAGAGCCGCGCCGGATCGCTCAGCGCCGCGAGGTCGAACATGCCGTCGGGCAGCTTGGGAAGCAGCTGCATCACGTCGAAGATCGCCTGGCCGTGCGCGCCGGTGCCCTTCCCGGCGCGGTACGCGATGTGCCCGTGGCCGGGGATCCAGACGGGGCCGCTCTGCTGCGCGACCAGCGCGCGCAGCTCGTCGTGCGCCCGTTCGTGCGCCTCTGACGGGAACAACGTGCTCGCGCCGCGCTGCTGCGCCTCGTAGCCGAGCACGCCGAACTGCACGAGCAAGAGCGCCGGCGCGGCGACCCGCAGCCACGGTCGCGTGGACGCCAGCGCGACGCCGCCGAGCAGGCAGCCGCCGGCGAAGCCGTACATCATCACGTTGTCGAACCCGCCGACGTGCATGCGCGACAGGTACGACGTGAGCAGTCCGCCGCTGCCGACGGCCGCGAGGTAGAGCGCGGGCCCTGCCTGCACGCGCACCTGTGCGACGAAGCCGCCGACCCCGAGCACGACGAGGGGGAGCATGGGCACGAGGTCCTCTGTCCAGAAGCCCAGCTTGCGGTCGCCGACCACGCCGTGACGGCTCGGCATCTCGAACAGATAGAAGGTGGACCACCCGTCGCTCAGCAGGTGCATCGTCCCGACCGCAGCAGCCATCGCGACCGCGCTCGCGACGGCGAACTTCCAAGCGGTGCGCCAGTCCCAGCACAGGCAGCCGACGAAGGCTGCCGGGAGCCACATCAGCGCCGACTGCTTGGCCAAGAGCGCGGTCGCAGCCAGCAGACCCGCCCAGAGCCAGCGCAGCGCGCCGCCGTGGCGCAGCTGGTAGGCAGCGCCGAGCGTCAACAGGACGAACAGCGAGTCGTTGCGCGCGAGGTCGTACCACCACGCCAGCCACCCGTAGCCGGCGAAGAACAGCCCGGTCGCTACGAGCCCGGGCAGCACCCGGCGCGTCTCGACGCGCACCCAGTGGCCGATCAGCAGCGCGCTCGCAGCGCTGCAGCCAGCAGCGACGAGCCGCAGCGCGACCACGCCGTCGAGGCCGAGGTTCATGCCGACTGCGCCGAGCCAGAACAGCAGCGGCGAGTAGAGGAACGGCACGTGCTCGGCGGTCGGCTCGCAGTAGAGCGGCAGGCCGTCGCGCACGCGCGCCGCGTGGTCGGCGAGCGCGCCCTCCATCCACTCGAGCTCGTGCGGATACTGCACGCGCACCGCGAACGCATACACGAACCACGCAGCCGCGGCCGCGCCGCAGCCGAGCAGCAGCCAGTCGACGGGCCGCGTCGTGACGTTGGTGGTGGGCATGCGCGACGAAGCATAGGGGGAGGTATGCTCCTGCGCCTGCCATGCGTGCTGCGCTGCTGCTGTTGACGATGCTGGCCCTCGGGGGTGCGGGCTACTGGGCGCTGCAGGGTGCGGGCGCGCCGCCGCCGCCGGTCGTCGACGACGGCCCGCCAGGCGATGCGCCTGCGAAGGGCGCGCCCGCGGGCTCGCTGCCGCCGGGCGTCGTCGCGACGCGCACGGAAGCGGTCGACATCGACCCTGGCGAGCTCGCCGACGCGCCGACGGTCTGCCTGCGCGTGCTCGACCAGCGCACCGGGGCGCCGATCGACGGAGCGCTCGTGAGGCGGCTGCAGAGCGGCGCGGACCTGTCGTTCTCCGACGCGCGCGGACTGGCCCTCGTGCCGCTGGAAGAAGCCGCCCAGCTCGCCGTCGTCAAGGAGGGCTACCTGATGCGGCTCGCGCCGGCGCGGCTCGGGAGCGACGAGGCCCGCCCCCAGATCGTGCGGCTCCTCCCGGACACGTGGTCGACGGTGCGTCGCTTCCTGTTCGTCGGGCCGGACGGCGAGCCGGTCGACGCCCTGGTGCGGCTGCGGCCCGCCGGGAGCGCAGCGCCTCGCGACAACGGCCTCGCAGCCGCAAAGGACCCGGTCGCCGCGCGGGCCTGGTCCGAGCACCTGATGATGGCGGGGCGCGAGGTCAGCCGGGACCAGAACCTGCACGCAGGCGCGCGTGACGAGCACGTCTACCGCTCCGAGGCAGAGGTGCTGACGGTGCGGTTCTGCGCCGACGGCGACTACCGGATCGAGGCGGCGACGACCTCGGGCCTCGTCGGCGAAGCCTCGGTGACGGTCGCTGCGGGACCCCAGCCGCCCGTGCAGGTCGTGAAGATGGCGGCGGGCGCTGCCGTCGCAGGCGTCGTCGTCGACCCGGCGGGCGGAGCGATCGCCGGCGCCCAGCTGACGGTGCAGGGCGGCGACCCGCTCGGGCTCCGGGCCACGACCGACGCAGCCGGCGCGTTCTCGATCGGGCCGCTCGTCGAGGGCGCCTGCACGCTCACCGTGTGCCACGCGGTCCATGAGCCTGCCGTGCTGCAGGGCGTGCAGGTGCCGTGCACGGATCGCCGCGTCGTGCTCACGCCGCTGCCTCGCACGCCGCTGCGGGGCCTTGTGCGCGCGCGGCCCGGACTCGAGCCGATCGCCGATGCGACCGTCGTCTGGCAGGTCGCAGGAGGCGGCGCGGTGACCGCACGCACCGACGCGGACGGCCGCTTCGAGCTGCAGGCCGCGGGCTCGATCGCTGCGCGGCTGGTCGTGCAGGCTCAGCGCTTCCTCACGTATGCGGAGCTCGTCGATCCGGGCGCACCGTTCGCCCACTACGACCTGCTGCCCGCAGGCACGTCGCCGCGCATCGCAGCGGGCCTCACGGCCACGCTCGAAGGCGTCGTCTACGGCCAGGACGGCCTGCCGCTCGCGAACGCATCCGTGCGCTGGCAGCCTGCGAACCACGCAAAGGCCACGTCCGTGCCCGGCCGCCGCGTGCTGCAAGGCGGGGCGCTCGAGCTCGCAGACGTGACGCGGACCGACGCAGCGGGGGTCTTCGTGCTGGAGACGTCGCACTTCGGCCGCGGCGTGCTCGCGGTGGACGGCGACGACGCAGCGGCGCTGCAGGTGACGGCGACGGCCGGCGAGCGCACGCGCGGCCTCGAATGCAGACGATGACCAGACCCTGGGACAAGCTCGGCGACGACATCCTCGCGCAGCACCTCGTGTTCACGGTGCGCAGGTCGCGCCAGCGATCTCCGCGGACCGGCGCCGAGATCCCGTTCTTCCTGATCGACACCCCCAACTGGGTCAACATGGTCCCGATCACCGAGGGCGGCGAGCTGCTGTTCGTGCGGCAGTGGCGGCACGGCAGCGAGCGCGTCTCGCTGGAGCTGCCGGGTGGACTGATCGATCCGATAGACGACGACCCGCTGGCCGCTGCCAAGCGCGAACTGCGGGAAGAGACCGGCCACGAAGCCGCGAGCTGGACGTCGCTGGGCTCCAACAACCCCAACCCCTCGATGATGACCAACCGCTGCCACGTCTTCGTCGCCGAGGGGTGCAAGCGCGTCGGCGACCTGCAGCAGGACCTCGGAGAGGACCTCGAGGTGGTCGC
>JBERSB010000053.1:0-8051 GCA_041236755.1 Luminiphilus sp.
AACCCGCCCGGTGGCCGCGCGCCCGAGGGCACCTTCCAGCGCCTGATCGAGGACATCTACTTCGAGAGGGACGAGGAGCGGGGCTCGGACAAGACCCTGCTCTGGTTCTGTGAAGAGGTCGGCGAGCTCGTGCGCGCCGTGCGCCGCGGCGCCAAGGACCGTGAGAACCTCGAGGAGGAGTTTGGCGACGTGTTCGCGTGGCTGTCGACGTTGGCGTCGATCCACGCGATCGACCTCGAGGCCGTCGGGCGCAAGAAGTACGGCTCGGGTTGCCCGCGCTGCACGTCGACGCCGTGCGCGTGCCCGAAGCACTGAGCGGGGCGGCTACTTGCGCTCGGCGCGCCAGCGGTTGTTGTCGCGGACGGCGTCGAGCGTGACGATGTCCGGGTCGAGCACGACCTCGACGGGCTTGCCGCGGAAGCGGACCTCGGCCCTCGTGCCGCGCCACCACGTCGCCTCGTCGATCGTCTTGCGCTCGGTGCTCTCGTCCTCGTAGACGGCTTCGACGACCGTCGGCATCACGGCGCGCCCCTTGTCCCTGACCACGACGGTCGTTCCCGCGCCGGTCTGCTTGACCTCGGCGATCGCGTGGTCGAGCTGCCACTTCTCGAAGAACCACGTGCGGAAGTAGGCCTGCAGGTCGCGGCCCGAGACGCGCTCGAACGTGTGGAAGAAGTCGTACGGGTAGGGGTGCTTGTAGGCCCAGTCCCGCGCGTACTCCTGGAACGCCCGGAAGAAGACCTCGTCGCCCAGCAGCCCGCGCAACTGGTGTAGGATGGCCGCGGGCTTGCTGTAGCTGGCGAACCCGAAGCTGTCGGTCCCGTAGGTGTCGCCGTGCCGCATGCAGACGACGTCGCGGCCGCGGCCGATGGCGTTGCCGGTGCTGAGCAGCGCGCTCTTGCCGCCGTTGGTCCGGTTCTGAAAGTCGTCGCGGCAGAGCGTGGTCCAGAACGACGTGAACCCCTCGTCCTGCCACGCGTAGCGCTTCTCGTTGCTGCCCAGCAGCATCGGGAACCACATGTGGATCAGCTCGTGCGCGATCGTCCCTGCCGGCCGCCGGCCCCCGATGATCGTCATCATCGGGTACTCCATGCCTCCGCCGATGATGCCCTCGCACGCCGTCATGTGCGGCCACGGGTACGGGTGCACCATCTCGGACATGTACTCGATGGTGTGCCGCGCGTACTCGGCGCCGCGCACCCAGTCGCCGGCGTTGGTCTCGTAGACCGCGTGGATCATGCAGACGCCGTCCTTGCCCGGGCCGTGCTTGTCCTTGACGACCGCGTGGGTGGCGTCCCAGACGTAGGTCTTGCCGAGGCTGACGGCGGCGTCGCGCACGTTCTCGGCGTGGAACCTCCAGGTCAGCGCGCCGTTCTCCGAGGTCCTGGTCGCGGCGCCTGCCTCGAGGTCGTCGGCGTCGACGACGTGCACGACTTCGCGCGTCTCGCGCGCCTGGTCGAGGCGCTGCATGGCCTTGTCGGTCAAGACGTCGGCGGGGTTCTGCAGCACGCCCGTCGCGCGCACGATGTAGCCGGCGGGCGCGGTGATCGCGAGGTCGTAGTCGGCGTAGTCCATGTAGAACTCGCCGTTGCCGCGGTAGGGATCGGCGACCCAGCCCTCGACGTCGTCGTAGACCGCGAACTGCGGGTACCAGTAGCCCAGGTAGATGACGCGGTCGCCCTCGTAGCCCATGCGCGGCGCGGTGCCGGCCTTCGGGATGTCGAAGGCATAGTCGATCGTCACGGTGACCTTCTCGCCGGCAGCGAGCGGCTCGGGCAGCCGAATCTGCAGCTTGGTGTCCCGCGCGCGCGCGCGCACCGTTTCGTCGCCGATCGTCACCTCGCCGATCTCGAGGCCGTTGGTGGCGGTCACGAAGCGGGTCCGCTGGGTGCCCGCTTTCATCATGTCCTGGTAGCAGTGCACGACGAGGCGATCGAGCTGGTCGGGAGACCGGTTCTCGTAGGTCATCTTCGCCGTGCCCTGGACGCGCGAGTTGGCTGGGTCGACGGTCAGCGCGATGTCGTAGTGCGCGTAGTTGGTCCAGTGCTTCTCGCCGGGGAGACCGAGCAGCGTGCGCGTGCCCTGGCCGACGGCGCGCTGGAAGCCGTTGGGCAGGTCGATCGGATAGGGCGCGACGCGCGCGGTCGGCGGCGGCTCCTGCGCAAGGGCGGCGGCGGAAAGCGAGAGGACGACGGCTACGGGCAGCAGGCGGTGGGTGTGCATGGCGCTTCGTGCGGGTTGGGAGGCACCATCTTGGCGCCCGCTGCCCTGGCGGCAACCACTTGGATGCCCCAACGCGGTCACGCGGCCGCTATCCTCGGCGCGTGCGAACGGCGGCGCTGTGCGTGGTGGCTCTGGCCGTGGCAGCGTGCGCGGCCTGTTGCGTCGTCGAGCATCCGGCCGACGTGGCCGCCGCGCGCCGCCCATGCCACGTGCACGGCGCAGCGGCGACCTCGGCCGCCGCCCTGCGCGTGGAGCTCGCGGCGGTGCGCAGCGCCGTGGGCCGCCTACCGGACGCGGTCGTCGGCGCGCAGCTCGAGCGCTGGATGGAGGACGGGTCGCTCGACGAGCCGTGGGTCGAAGCGCTGGGCTACGGCCAAGCGCAGTGCGTCTACGAGATCGACAGGGGCGGGCACGGCATAATCGGAGAGCCCGCGCTGATGCTGCGTCCGCGAACGCTCGCGTGCCTCTCGCACGGCGACACGCTGGACCCGTGCGTCGACGCCCTCAACCGCTCCGGCATCCCGGTCGAGGCGTGGCTGTCGCAGTGCTTCTACCTGGACGTCCCGGCGCGCCGCTACGACGAGGCGCGGGCCGTGTTGCTGCGCGTCCAGGAGCGCCTCGGCCGCGACCTCGGCGTCTACCCGCGGTGAGCAGGGCGGCGCTCGGATCCTCGCGTCCGCGACGCATTGCCTTCGGCGCTGCGGCACCGTTCACTGGGGGCTGCACCGGATGAGCGACGCAGCCCCCGATCCCAGCCCGCCGCGAGCACGGCGCTTCGTGCAGGTCGCGTTGAACCTGCCGCTGCGGCGTGAGTTTACCTACGCGCTGCCCGAAGGCGTCGACGCGCGGCCGGGCAACCGCGTGCGCGTGCACTTCCACGGCCGCAAGCTCGGCGGCGTGGTCACGGAGGTGTCGGACACGACCGACCTCCCCGAGGCCAAGGTCAAGACGGTCGAGGCGCTCCTGGACGGAGAGCTGTCGCTGCCGCCTGCGCTGCTCGAGCTGGCGCGGCGCATGGCGCAGAGCTACGGCTGCTCCGTGGGCGAAGCGCTGGACGCGACCCTGCCGTCGGTCGCCAAGCGCCGCGGCCAGCGCAAGCTCCCGCACGTCCAGCTGCTCGCGCCGCCGGACCTCGCGGCGCAGGCTGTAGACGAGCTCGAGGAGAAGCACCAGGCGCAGTCGCGCGTGCTGCGCACCGTGCTGGAGTTTAACGGCCCCATGCCCATCGCAGACCTGCGCCGCCGCACCAAGACCAGCGACAGCCCCTGGAAGACGCTGGTCAAGAACGGGCTGCTCGCGCGCGTGATGATCGCAGAAGACCTCGAGGAGCTGATGCCGTCGCTGGACGAGGCGGCCGAGCGGCACGTGCTCAACGAGCACCAGCAGCGCGCCGTGGACGAGGTCACGGGCTACGTCGAGCGGGGCGAGCACCACACCTTCCTGCTGCACGGCGTGACCGGCAGCGGCAAGACCGAGGTCTACCTGCGCATCCTCGAAGAGGTGCACGCGCGCAAGAAGAGCGCGATCGTGCTCGTGCCCGAGATCTCGCTGACGCCGCAGACCGTCGGTCGCTTCGCGTCGCGGTTCCCCGACGTCGCGGTCCTGCACAGCGGGCTGACCGACAGCGAGCGCGCGCGGCAGTGGCAGCGCCTGCTGCAAGGCAAGGCGACCGTCGCCGTCGGGGCGCGCTCGGCGCTGTTCGCGCCGGTGCGCGACCTCGGGCTGATCGTGATCGACGAAGAGCACGAGACCTCGTTCAAACAAGACAGCACGCCGCGCTACCACGCCCGCCAGATGGCGATCGAGCGCGGCCGCATCGAGGACGCGGTGGTCGTGCTGGGCTCGGCGACCCCGACGCTCGAGTCGATCGGCAAGGCGCGCCGCGGCACCTACGGCCTGCTGACCCTGCCCGAGCGCGCCGGCGCCGGCCGTCAGCCGCAGTTCGTCGTGCCGGACCTGCGCGGGGAGCCCAAGGACGCGCTGCGCCAGGGCGTCGTGCTGTCCCGCACGCTGCTCGCGATGATGGGGGAGCGGCTGCAGGCGCGGGACCAGGTGCTGCTGTTCTTGAACCGGCGCGGCTACTCGCCCGTGCTGCTGTGCCCGGGCTGCGGCGAGGCGGTGCAGTGCGAGGCGTGCTCGGTGTCGATGACCTGGCACCACCGCCGCGGCCGCCTCGTGTGCCACTGGTGCTGTGCGGAGAAGCGCCGGCCCGAGATGTGCGCGACCTGCCAGCACGCGGGCATGTTCGAGCTGGGCGTCGGCACCGAGCGGCTGGAGCAGGTCGTCAAGGAGCACTTCCCCGACGCGATCGTGGCGCGCATGGACGCCGACACCATGGCCGAGCGCGGCGCCCACGAGCGCGTGCTCGGCGCCTTCCGCAAGAAGCACATCGACGTGCTGATCGGCACGCAGATGATCGCCAAGGGGCTCGACTTCCCGGACGTCACGCTCGTCGGCGTGGTGTCGGCGGACACCGGGCTGTTCGTGCCGGACTACCGCGCGGCCGAGCGCACGTTCCAGCTGCTGCACCAGGTCGCGGGTCGCGCGGGCCGCGGCGAGAAGGCCGGCACGGTCGTGATCCAGACGTTCTGCCCCGACAACTACGCGGTCGAGGCGGCGGCCAAGAACGACTACGACTCGTTCGTCCAGCAGGAGCTGGTGTTCCGCAAGGTGACCGGCTACCCGCCGTTCGCGCGGCTGCTGCGGGTGCTCGCCGAGGGGCGCCACGAGCGCGACGCGCAGCAGGTCCTGCGCGAGGCGTGCAAGCCGCTCAACACCATGAAGGACGTCGAGGTGCTCGGGCCGGCACCTGCGGTCATCGCCAAGGTGAAGGACAACTGGCGTTGGCACATGCTGGTGAAGTGCTTCTCCCAGGAGGCCTTCGACGAGGCGATGGGGGCCGTCGGCACCGTCTAGGACCTCGCCACCCGGACCTGCCGCGTCACGCTCGACGTGGACCCCAGCAGCCTGATGTGACGTCAGCTTGATGTGACGCCGCTGCAGGGGGCGGCCGCGCCTGCTACTTGCGGACCTCGTCGAGCTCGCGCTTGCGGCGCGTGTAGGTGATCTTCATCACCTTGACGTCGTTGCCGTCGGGCATCTGCGAGAACATCTCGAAGACGTGCTTGTCGTCGCTGTGCACGGTCGTCTTCATCGTCGTGCGCGAGGGCTCGCCGTCGGCGCCGACGCCCATCCCGGACAGGGTCATGACCTTGCGCTCCTTGTCCCAGCTCCCCTCGACGACCAGCAGGCTCGGCGTCATCGAGTCGACCCAGGTGCCGACGAGCTTCTTCTTCGCCGGGTCGTAGCCGGTCGTGCCCATGCCCTTGAAGAGCATGCCCATCATCTCGGCCTGGAAGCTGTCGATCAGCCAGAAGCCGCCGAGCGGCTGCCGCCGGATCGAGACGCCCTTGGAGCGCGCCGGCTTGCCGGTCTCGAAGTCGAGGTACTCCATGTCGGCGTCCCAGCGGCCGACCTGACGCGCGAGCATCTTGTGCTCTTCGGAGAGGCCCGGCGCCTGCGCGGCGGCCGTCGAGTTCATCAGGAAGAGGGAGACGGCGGCCAGGATCCGGTGCATGACGGTCTCTTGGGTCGAAGAAGCGTCGACGATCGAACCGCGCCAACGTAGGAGCACGCGCCGCGATTTCCAGGCGTTCGGTCCGACGCGGAGCAGCGCGTATGCTGTCGCACGTGCAGCACTTCACCCCGTCACACGACCCCGCAGAGGGCCTCGGCGTCCTGATGCTGTTCCGCCTGATCGAGGAGGCGCTGCCGGCGTTCTTCCGGACGGACCGCGCGATCCACATCGCGCGCGCGCCGGGGCGGCTCGACGTGCTCGGCGGGATCGGCGGCGCGATGTCGCTGTCGATGTCGACGGCCGAGGCGGCGTGCGCGGCCATCCAGGAGCGCGACGACGAGCTGGTCAGGCTGTGGTCCCCGTGTCGGGACGGCTCGCGGACGCAGCTGCTCTCGGTTCGGCTCGCGGACCTGGTGCCGCCCGAGGGGCCGGTCGACTACGAGGACGCGCGCGCCCTGCTGGTCCCCGACCCCCGCGACCGGTGGGCGGCCTACATCCTCGGTGGGCTGCTGGTGCTGTCGCGCGAGCACGGCCTGCTGCCGCAGCGCGGCGCGGAGCTGTTGATGAACAGCGACGTGCCGAGCGGCTGCGGCGTCGGCGCGTCTGCGGCGGTCACCGTTGCGGCGCTGAGCGCCTTCGCGCGGCTCTACGACGTCGCGCTGACGGACACCGAGCTGGCGCGGTTGGCGCAGCTCGTCGAGGCCGAGGTGCTGCGGCGCGATCCGCCGGCGGCCGATGCGATGTCGACGGTGCTCGCCGAGCGAGGCGAGCTGCTGCAGCTGCGCGGCGTCGCGGCGGACCTGGAGCGCCGGCTCCAGGTGCCGAGCGACCTCGAGTTCATCGGGCTCGCGATCGGCCCGAGCACCGCCGGCGCGGAGCTCGCTCTGGACGCGGACATCTTCGACGGCGAGGCCGAGCGCGCGGCGCGCTTCGTCGAGCTGCTCGAGCAGCCTCCTAGCGAGGTGCTACGGCTCGAGCTGGGCGACTTGCTGTTCGCTTCGCACGACGCCTACCGCGCCGCTGCGCGCTCCGACGAGGACTGCGACCTCGTGGTGGACTTCCTGCGCCGCCGCCGGGACGCAGGCGGCGCCGTGCTCGGCGCGCGCGTCAGCGGTCGCGGCGGCGGCGGCACGGTCGTGCTGGTCGGCGAGCACGGCAAGGTCTGGTACGAGGCGCTGCGGGCCAAGAAGGCGCTCAACGAGGCGACCGGGCGATCGGCCCACGTGTTCCGCTGGTCGTCGCCCGGCGCGGCCTCGTTCGGGGCGATCGAGCTGCTGCCGAAGTAGCGCCCCAGGCCGCGCCGCGTGATTGCCCGTGGGCGTTCGCCGCAGCACACTGCGGCCATGTCCAAACACGCACCCGACCACCACGACGCCGACCTCGTCCTCAGGCTCTACGACCTCCGCCGGGAGCCCGTCATGCGCGAGTCGCGCGACGCGATCAACATGGAGTTCTGGCCCGGCGACGCAGACGCGGCGACGGCCGTGCTGGCGCCGGACCACGCGCTCAACCGCGCCTACCGGCAGGTCTCCACCTACTGGGAGATGGCCTACGGCATGGCCCGGCACGGGATCGTGCACTCGGACTACCTGCTGGAGAACACCGGCGAGGGCATGCTGCTCTACGCCAAGGTCGCGCCCTACCTCACCGAGATGCGCGCAGCGTCGCACCCGCGCATCTTCTACAACGCCGAGTGGATGGCCGGGACCGGTGTGGTGGCGGACGCGGTGCTGGAGCGGTTCCGCCGCATGATCGCGCAGCGCTCGGCCTGAAGCCGCGCGGCGGCGCTCAGCGCCGCGACAGCAGCGTCAGCGCTTCGACGTGCTCGGTGTGCGGGAACAGGTCGCACAGCCTCACGCGCTCGACGCGGTGGGTGGGCCGCAGCAGGTCGAGGTCGCGGGCAAGGGAGTCGAGCGAGCACGAGACCAAGAGGACGCGGGCCGCGTCGCTCGCCGCGACCGCCGCCGCGCCGTCGGCCATCAGTCCGGCCCTCGGGGGGTCGACCACCAGCACGTCACACGCAGGCAGCGGCGCGCTGCCGAACGGCTCCTGGCGCACCTCTGCTGCGCCCAGCTCGTTGTGCGCGAAGTTGTGGCGTGCGTCGTCGCACGCCGTCGCCGAGCTCTCCACCAAGGTCACGTGCGCGGCGCCGCGTTGGAGCAGCCGCAGCGAGAACGTGCCGACGCCGCCGTAGCCGTCGACCACGCGCAAGCCGCGCACGTCGCCGAGCAGCTCCATCGCGGGCCGGAAC
>JBERSB010000054.1:0-3954 GCA_041236755.1 Luminiphilus sp.
GCTACCATGCTCGACCCTGCGGAGCCCCGGCTCCGCAACAACTCGACCGTCGGAGCGTGGCGCAGCCTGGTAGCGCACCTGCATGGGGTGCAGGGGGTCGGAGGTTCAAATCCTCTCGCTCCGACCACTTTCTAACGGTCGTCTGCAGCGCGTGTTGCGCCGGACGGCTGGGGACGTCCTCGACGGGCCTGATGGCTCGAGTTTGACAGTCGACTGTCAAAGTCGAGGAGGACGAAGATGGCCACGCGTGATGAAGCGCACGGGAAGCGTTGCGCTTCCGTGCGCCTCCCGGCGCTCGCCTCAACGCCTGTGAGCAAGGCAAGGAAGGCGAAGGCGCGCCCGATTCCGAAGCTCGGCCGGCACTCCAGCGGCCAGGCGCGGGTGACGCTGAACGGCAAGGTCCACTACTGCGGTCGGTGGGGGACCGCCGAGGCCCACGCCCGCTACGCCGAGCTCATCCGGGAGTGGCAGGAGCGCGGGGAGCGGCCGGCCGACTGCGCGCCGAATCCGGAGCAGGCCACGGTTCTGCTCGGAGACCTGCTGCAGCAGTTTCTCCACCACGTGGACGCGACGGGTCGCTACCGGAAGAACGGCGCGCCGACCGCCCAGCGGGCCGAGTTCGTGAACGTAATCAACAGCCTCACGGCGTTCGCGGGCAAGCTGCCGGTCCCGCGGATGACCGAGGCCACGCTCGTCGCCTGGCGTGACGTGCTCGAGCGCAACCGTGCGCTCACCCGCACCGGCATCAACCGCAAGGTGGGCAAGATCGTGCAGATCCTCCGGTGGGGGCGCGCCCGTGGCCTCTGCCGCGGCTCAGCCGAGGAACTTCGCGAACGGATGGAACCGGAAGCGGTTCTTCGGATCGACCTTCTGCTTCTGCGCCGCGACGGCTGCTGCCATGGCCTCGGAGCCGAAGATCTCGGCAGCGACCGCAGCCCGGTCCACGTCGTCCGGCTGCGAGTGCGTCCCGCTGAAGTCGACGCCGAGCCCGGGGACTGCGCGCGCCTTGTCCACGACCCGGTCGGTCATGTCGACGATCGCTTGGCGCTCGGCGGGCGTCTTGGTGCTCGCGTCGTAGAGCGTGACGAGGTCGACGAAGAAGGCGTGGGTGCAGTTGCCGCTGGGGAGACGGCGCCCCTTCTGCGCCTCACCCCCGAGCGTCCGGATCTCGACGATCGACATCGCGGCCTCCTCGAGCGGCGCCTCCCCCACTACGACGTCGCCCACGAAGTCGAGCACCGCGTCTTCGGGGACGCCGGGGGTGCCGGCGCAGTGGTAGCTCGTGGCGAGCGGGCTGCCCTGCTGCTCAGCGATCACCGGCCAGAGGGCGGCCGCGGCCTCGAACCATGAGCCCCAGTGCGCCTGAGCGAGCGTCGGCAGCTTCATGCTCGCTGCGAGGTCCTGCAGCGGCTTGACGAAGTCGGCGGCGTCGCCCCGGAAGGTGTCGTAGAAGACCGTCGTCGCGACAAGCGCGTTGGTGGCCGAAACTACGACCTCGAGCGACACCGACTCGTTCGGGAGCACGCGCTCCTTCATGAACTGCATCGACTTGCGGGAGAACTCGACCGCCTGCGCGCGCGTCTCGAAGCCGAAGACGAGCTGCTCGGCACCCTTGACGACCTCGGCGTCGGCCACGCGGAAGGTCATGTCGACCACGACCGCCAGGGCGCTCCCCGCGCCGAGCATCAACGTGAAGAGCTCGTCGTCGGGAGTCAACGTGCGGACCGCCCCGTCGGCAGTCACCACCGTCATCTTCACCGCGCGCTGCCCCAAGAGCCCGAGCCGGCGAGAGAAGTAGCTGCTCAAGCCGCCGTTGGTGACGTAGCCGACGACGCCCACGCCTGGGCCCGTGCCGACCGGCAGGGCGCCACCCTGTTCGTGCACGGCTTCGACGAGCTCGCGGAAGACGACCCCAGACCCCACCGTGACCAACAGCTCCCCGTCCGCGCGTTCGAACTCGATCTGCTTGAGCTCGATCAGGTCCAAGACCTCGGCGTCGTGAGCGGCGACCAGCGCCACTCCGGAGGACTCGTGGCCCCCGCAGACACAGGCGATCGGTGTCGACGCGGAGCGCGACCTCACGATCGCCGCGATCTCTTCGCCCGACCGCGGGCGGTGGATCCGCTCGGCGAGGCTGGTGACCGGCGCTGTCGTGCCGTCCGCCTTCGCGAGGACCTTGTTTGCGCTCACGCTCCAGGCCCGCTGGGCGAACCACTCGTCATTTGTCATCGTCAGCCCCTCTTGCGTCGTCGACGCTTGCGTGGAGACGGGACCACCGAGCTTGCTGCAGGCCACCAGGCCGAGGCCGCCGAGCGCGGTGCCCTTGAGAGCCGTGCGGCGAGACATCCTTGGATCCGAGGAAGACATGTCGAACTCCTGATTGTGGACCTGATCTCGGTCGTCCAGCTTTCGCTTCGCGCGTCGCGCCCCTCGTGGACAGGACCTGCCGGCCTCGAAGAACGTCTGGCCGCGTCCGAGCATAGCAACGAGGCTCGGTGCACGACAGGCGTGGTGCGCGGCGGAGGGTTGGCAGGCGGGGCCTGGGGCGGATCGGCGTGGTGGTGGGGGTCGGGTGGGGCTGCCCGCAGCTTGAACAGCCTACACCCTGACGCGTAGTGCCCAGCGTGACGATCCAGTCGTTGTGCCGTGCTTAGCCTCGCGCTTTTCCCGCACGCATGGCGGCCCCCTTGGCGATTGTCAGTCCCCTGTCAAAGTCACTACCGAATGTCGTGACCCAGCGTGACGCAGCGGCTCCGTGTGCGACGTCTTGAGAAGAGTCGCACGCACCGCTGAACTGCCGTCTTCGAGAGCTATTCAGCTCGTAGAGCGCGTTCCCCCGAATTGGTCGAAGTGACCTTGAGGGCACCATGGGGTGCAGGGGGTCGGAGGTTCAAATCCTCTCGCTCCGACCACTTTCCATGCCTGCGCTGCTCATTCGGACAGCGCGCGGACTACCGACCAAGGCACGGTGTGTCGGATGATGCCTTGCGGGCGACCTGCGATCTCGAACGGGTCGAAGCAGTAGAGCAGCCCGTCTTCGACGACGGCGACCTTCTGGGTCTCGTCGAAGGCCTTCTGGAGCTCGCTTGGGTCCCAGTAGAGGTCGGGAAGGTCTTCGCGTAGGAGGTGTGCCGCCGTCTCGGCGAGCTGGCTCCGACGCTCGCTCGCAACGAGGCTCTTGGCATCGACTCTCTGGCCGGAGGTCACGTCCCACGTCGCGATGCGCGTGTCATACCAGTTCTGGTGACCGCCGTTCCCGACCCAGGCGACCTCCACCGTGAGCAGCCCGTCGCCGTTGTAGAGGAGCGCCGCCGTGGTTTGCGACCAGTAGTGGCTCGTGCTCGCGCAGTCTGGATGCTCGGCTCGGTCCGCCCGCCACTGGCTCAGCCAAGAGTCGGCCTTCTGCTCGAGGGATCGGCGGGGGTTGTCTGGATCGAGCTTGCTGAACGCGAGCAGCTCGCGGTTCAGCAAGTCCTGTAGCTCTGGGCTGCAGCCGCCTGCTACGAGGGGCACCTCCTCGTAGAACCACGCGCCTTCGCCCTCACACTTTGAGGTGCAGCCGGGGGTCGATCGGCTGAACGACACCACGCGGATCTCGACCGGCGTGGGTCGCCACGTGAAGGTCTGCTCCACGATAAGCGGGAAGGTCGCCGCGAGCGACCACGTCCACGCCCTCCGCCACCACTTGCCGCGCAACATGCTCGCAGCGTAGCTGGCTTCGTTGCCGGATCGATACGGAGCAGGGACCGGCTTCGGGCTCTGCGAGTCGCCGCGTGCGGAGGCGGCGCCGCGCCGACGGCTACAGGAAGTAGCCGGAGATGTTGAAGCCGGTGTCGCCCGAGATGTTCGTCGTCTGGATGCGGACGACGGCGCCGCAGGGCACCGGGAAGCCGTGCTGTAGGTGGTGGCTCTGGCCGTAGGGGCCGCAGCAGCCGGTCGCCGTGACGCCGGACG
>JBERSB010000055.1:0-3660 GCA_041236755.1 Luminiphilus sp.
CCCCGTGCACGAGCTGTAGTCGGCTGAGCTGCGGGTCCTGCTGCACCCCGACCCGGACCGGAACCTCTCGCCCTTCTTCGTGCGGGACCTGGCGTGCCGGCCGCGCTACGAGGGCCAGTGGACGTCACGCTTCGACGACGAAGCCAGGCGGCGCGCGCGCTCGACCCTGTTCGTCGACGTTCAGGACGCCGAAGTCTCCAGCTTCGCGGCCCACGCGTTCGCGCTGCCCGAGGGCTGGGCCGACGTCGGCCTGGGCGGCCTGCCGGAGCAGCAGTGGATGCTGCACCTCCCTGGGCGGTTCATCCACGGCAACGGCGTGATCGACGCCAGCGGCAGCGTCGGCCCTGCCCCTGTGCACAGCGACGTCGAGGTGCGCCTGGACGTCCACGTGGACCTCTACAACGACATGTTGACCGCGGCCGGTTTCAGCGCACCCGCAGAGTGGACCCTTTTCGGCCTGGATGCCGTTGACCGCCTCACTTGGAGCGCGCGCTTCGTCGACGGACTGATCCACGACGTAGTGCAGCTCGACGTCAACGGCCCGCTCGGCGGCGTCGGCTCGTTCTTCTCCGAGCGGGACCGACCGCTGCCCGCGCAAGGCCTGCCCGAGGGAGGCCTGGTGCAGCTGCGCGCCGCCCTCGACCTGCACAAGACCTACGACGGCCTGGTCGCGGCGGACGACAACTTCGCGCTGCCCGGCCCGCTCGTGGACCGACTCCTCGCCGCGCTGGACGGCGGCGTCGCGCTCGCCTGCTGCGCGCCCGCACCTGGAGGTCTGATCCCTCGCCTCTACCTGACCTTCGGCCTCGAGGACCCCGCCGCGCTGGACCAGGCGATCTCTTCGGCGCTCCCGCCAGAGCTCGAGGTCAAGAAGGTCCGCTACGGCGACGTCGAGGTCTCGGTGCTGAAGATCCCCGGCGCGCCGTCGGGGCTGCAGCCCGCGTGGTGCGTGGTCGACGAGAAGCTGCACGTCGCGGAGTCGGCACGGAGCATGCGCGCGCTCCTCCAGGTGCAGGGCAGCGACGCCGTCGCTATGAACGTCGGCGAGATGACCGCGCCGTCGGGCGACGGGACAGCGCTCACCAGCTTCGACCTCCGCTACGACCCCGCCGCCATCTACGAGGCCTTCTACGAGACCTGGCTGCCGCTGTTCGAGCGCAGCGGCTTCAACGAGTTGCCGGCGCCCGTCACGCGCGGCGACCTGCCCGAGCCGGACGTCGTCGCCCGACACCTCGGCAAGGGCCGCGGCGTGATCCGACGCACCGACGACTCCGTCGCGCTGGTGCAGTCCAGCGCTTCGGGCGGGCTCGAGCTCACCGCCCTGCTGTTCGCCTACCCGACGATGCTGGCGCCGCTGATGAGCGACTTCATGGAGGACGAGGTGCACCTCGCGGTCGCGAGATCGAAGCTCCAGGCCGTACACGACGCGCTCGAGGCCTTCGAGGCGCGCGAAGGCCGCCGGCCGAAGGACCTCGCCGAGCTGTGCACGGCGCAGCAGCTCCCAGCGGACGCGCTGCTGCTGCCAGGGGACGAGCTCGCGGAGCAGATCGAGCTCCAGGGCGGCCGCACCGTCCGGTCGTCGTTCCGCTACTACCCCGCGGGCGTCAAGGTTCCGCGCGGCCGCGGCAGCGCGTTCATCGGCGTCGTCGGAGGCCCCGTCCAGAACGGGCTCGCGGCGAAGACGCCGGCGCTGCTGATCGAGCTCAGGCCCCACCAGTTCCACCGCGCGATGCTGATGGAGAACGGCGAGGTCCCCGACACCTACGGAGACTTCGGGACCACGCTGCCGATCGATCAGTTCCCGGCAGGCGACGAGAAGAAGCGGTAGACCTGCTCCGCTATGGCCGCGGGCACGCCAGGCGTCGCCAGCAGGTCTTCGCGCGAGGCCTGCTTGAGGCGCGTCAGCGAGCCGAAGTGACGCAGCAGGGCCCTCCGCCGGGTCGGCCCGACGCCCGGGATGTCGTCGAGCTCGCTGGTGATCTTGCCGCGCTGCTTTCTGTGGTAGGTGATCGCGAAGCGGTGCGCCTCGTCGCGGATCGCGGCGACCAGCAGCATCTCGGCGGTGTCCTTGCCGAGCGGGATCGGGGTCTCCTGGCCGGGAAGGAAGATCCGCTCGCCGCTCTCCGTCTTGCGGTCGCCGTCGCCCTTCAGGCGGCTCTTGGCGAGGCCGCAGAGCCAGACGTCGTCCTGCAGACCCAGCTCCTCCACGGCCCGCTCGGCCGCCGCCAGCTGGCCGCGGCCGCCGTCGACGATCAGCAGGTCGGGCAGCTCCTCGTCGTCGCGCTCCAGGCACAGCCGCAGGCTGCGGCGCACCGCCTCCTCCATCGCCGAGAAGTCGTCGCCGGCGTGCTCGTTGCTGATCTTGAAGCGGCGGTACTGCGCCTTGTGCGGCTGCCCCTCTTGGAAGCACACGCGCGAGGCGACCGTGTTGGTGCCCTGCGTCGTCGAGACGTCCAGGCAGTGCAGCAGCACGGGCGTGTCCTCCAGTTCCAGCAGCGCAGCCAGCCGGTCCGCCGCGCGCCGTCGTCGCGCCTCGGCGTCGACCTCGACGGCGTCGCCGAGCTCTGCGTTCTGCATCGCTAGCGCGAGGTGCTTCTTGCGCTCGCCGCGCTGCGGAACGTGCAGCTCGACGCGGCCGCCGCGCTTCTGCTCGAGCCACTCGCGGAGGATCTCGGGTTCGTCGGGCAGCTGCGGCACCAGCAGCGCGCGCGGCACGAACCGGTCGCCCTCGTAGAGCCGCGCCAGCAGGTCGGCGAGCAGCATGCCGTCGGGCAGCTCGCTCTTCATGGTGTGGCGCGTGCACTGCTCGAGCGCGCCCTCGCGGAACGCGAGGTAGGCCACGGTGACCTCGTCGCCGCGGCGGAACACCCCGACCGCGTCTTCGTCGCCGCCGCGCGCGACCACCGACTGCCGCTCGGCGACGCGCTGCAGCGCTGCGATCTGCTCCTTCATCGCCTGCGCGCGCTCGAACTCCAACCGTTCGGCCGCCTCCCCCATACGCGCCTGCAGGCCCTGCACCAGCGGGCCGATCTCGCCTTGCAGGATGCGCACCGCCTCGTCGAGCAGCCGGTCGTAGGCCTCGTGCGTGATCTCGCCGACGCAGGGCGCCGGGCAGCGGCCGATCTGGTGCTTGACGCACGCGCGCGTCCGGTTGTGGAAGACGCCGTCCTTGCAGTCGCGGAGCGGCACGACCTTGTGCAGAAGCCGCAGCGTGCGGCGCACGGCCTTGGCCGACGCGAACGGCCCGAAGTACAAGGCACCGTCGTCACGCCGCCGCCGCACGAACCGGAACCACGGCCACTCCTCTTTGCGGTCGAGCCGCAGCAGCAAGAAGGCCTTGTCGTCCTTCAGCTTGATGTTGTAGCGCGGTTTGTGCTTCTTGATGACCGTGTTCTCGAGCAGCAGCGCCTCGGTCTCGGTCCTCGTCGCGATGAACTCGACGTCGCGCGCCTCGCGCTCCAGGAAGCGCAGCTGGTAGCGGCCGTCGCCGCCCGGCGTCAGGTAGTTGCGGACCCGCGCGCGCAGGTCCGCGGCCTTGCCGGCGTAGAGCACCTTGCCGTCGTCGCCGCGGAACAGGTAGACGCCTGGCTCCTTGGGGAAGCGGGCCACCTTGTCGCGGATGCTCTGGTCCATGCGGGCAGACAGAACATGCGACACGCG
>JBERSB010000056.1:0-3653 GCA_041236755.1 Luminiphilus sp.
GGCTGCAGGTAGCGGCTCGCGAACGCCGCCTCCGTCATGCCCAGGTGCGCCGCGATGCGCGCGCGCTCGGCTCCTCGCACGCGCACGAAGCCGCCGGGGATCGCGCAGCAGTTGCCCGAGCGCCGGCAGCGGAAGCGGTACGGGAAGTCCTGCTCGGCAGCGCTCATCGCCGCCGCCGGGGCCCGCGCGCGTCACGCCGCCGCTGTCCCAGCCGCGGCCGCGCGCGCTGCTGCTGCTCGACCTCGCGCTGGTGACGCCGCTGCGCGAGGAACGCCTCGACCTCGTCGATCAGCTGCTGCGGGCTCTGGAAGCGCATGTCCACGTCCTTGGCCATCATCTTCTCGAGGAAGTAGCGGAGCTGCGGCGACAGCCCGAGCGCGCGGATCCGGTCTCCGCTCAGCGACTCGAGCACCTGCTTGGCCAGCACCTCCTCGGACGTCTTGCCGGAGAACGGCAGCGAGCCGGTGGTCAGGTGGTAGAGCGTCGCGCCCAGCGCGTAGATGTCGGCGCGCACGTCGAGCTTGCCGTCGCCGCGCGCCTGCTCGGGCGCGATGTAGTGCACCGTGCCGGCCGTCGTGTCCCCGCTGCCGGCGTCTCCCTGCAGCGCGAAGCCGAGGTCGATCAGCACGGCGCCGCGCTCCTCGGACCAGATGACGTTGCCGGGCTTCACGTCGCGGTGCACCAGCCCTGCTGCGTGCAGCGAGCGCAGCGCCGACGCGACGTCGACCACCACCTGCAGCGCGGTGTCCTCGTCGAGGCGGCCGCCGCCGCCGTCGACCGGCAGCTCGAAGTCGTCGTCGGCCAGCGCGTCCTGCAGGCACCGACCGGGCAGCCGCTCCATCGCGAAGAAGATCGCCTCGCCCTCCTTGGCCACGCGCAGGCCGCGCACGACGTGCGGGTCGTCGAGGCTCATCAGCAGCCGCGCCTCCTTGACGAAGCGCTCGGTCTGCAGCGCGTCGCCGACCAGCTCGGGCTTCAGCACCTTCAGCGCGATCTCGGCGCCGTCGGTCTTGTCCGTCGCGGCGAACACGCGGCCGACGCCGCCCTCACCGATCAGCGCGCCGAGCTCGTAGCGCGTCAGCTGCGGCCGCGTGCCGCCTTCGCTCTGTAGCCAGGCCTTCCACTGTGCAGCGTCACAGGTGCCACGGTCGACCAGAAAAGATCCGGGGTCACCGGATGCAAGTGCTTGATGCGCAACGTCTGGCGGCACGACGCCGCGGTGCACGAGCATTGCCAGCAGCTTCGTCGGCGAGATCACGTGCGTGTAACCGAGGCGCGAAAGAAGGACTTGGGGAGATCCTCGAGTCCGGCGTCAAGTCCTCGCCCGTTCCGCCCGATCAAGGGGGAGTCAAAGGACAGGGCGCGAGGACATCCAAGTGAAGCATCCAGGGGCAGCGTTCGTGATCAAGTACTTCGACTTGATCGACGAGTTCATCAAGGTCCGCTGCTGCAGCGACGAGCTGCTGCAGGAGCTGCACCAGGCGCCGATCAACAACAAGTCGGACTACCGCCAACGCGTCGTGACCGCGTGCGTGCCGTCCTTCGAGAACGAGATCCTCGCCGCGGTCCAGCGCATGGACGAGGGCTACGACCCCGAGATCGTCGAAGAGCTGCTCTACCAGATCTGCATCGACGTCAACCCGTCGCTCGAGATCCACCAGGTCAGCATCCCGACCAACGAAGAGGGCAAGGTCGAAGGCGCGGTCGAGGACCCGTTCCTGCCGCGGCCCGGCAACGAGCAGGCGCGCCAGTCGCTGTTCCGCCGCGTGACCACCCTCGAGCGCAGCCTGCGCCAACAGATCATCGGCCAGGACGACGCGATCACGTCGCTCGTCCGCGCCGTCAAGAAGGCCGCCGTCGGCCTCAAGCGCCCGACCCACCCGGTCGGCACGTTCCTGCTTGTCGGCCGCACCGGCACCGGCAAGACCGAGCTGGCGAAGTCGCTCGCGCGCAACCTGTTCGACGACCCGAGCGCGATGATCCGCGTCGACTGCAGCGAGTACGCGCTGCCGCACGAATACGCGAAGCTGATCGGCTCGCCGCCCGGCTACATCGGCCACAACGAAGGCGGCTTCCTGACCGAAGGCATCAAGAAGAAGCCGACCAGCGTCGTGCTCTTCGACGAGGTCGAGAAGGCGCACTCCAAGGTGCACAACCTGCTGCTGCAGCTGCTCGACGAGGGCATCATCACGGACAGCAAGGGCCACACGGTGTCGTTCCACCAGGCGCTGATCCTGATGACGAGCAACCTCGGCATCGAGAAGATCGACGCGGTGCGGACGCGCATGGGCTTCTCGGCAGCGCACAAGCGGCAGAGCCTGCAGGACATCGACCTGCAGGAGGTCACCAACGAGGCGCTGCGCGAGTTCTTCCGCCCCGAGTTCGTCAACCGCATCGACGAGGTCATCATGTTCAACCCGCTGGACGAGAAGGTCTGCCAGCGGATCGCGGGGAACATGCTGCGCGAGGTCTCCGACCTGCTCGCGCGGCGCGGCATCAAGGCGACGTTCTCGCCGCAGGTGCGCGTGCTGCTCGCCAAGCAGGGCTTCAGCGAGGAGTTCGGCGCGCGCGAGCTGCGCCGCCTGATCAAGCGCCACATCGAGGACCCGCTGACCGAGCTGATCCTCGACCACGACCTCGGCCAGGGCAGCAAGGTCTCCGTGCGCGCCCGCGGCGGGGAGTACACCTTCTCCTGCGAAGAAGCCAAGGCCGAGCAGCCCGCCTGAGTCGGGCCTGCCCGCACGTGACGTTGGACCCGGCGAGCCGCCGGGCGTAGCTTGACCGCCGCCTGCTCGGCAGGCACCGATCGATGCTGCTGCTCGTTCTCGCCGTCACCTTTTCGCTGGTCTTCTCGTTCGTCTGCTCGATCTCCGAGGCGACGCTGCTCAGCGTCGGTCCCGCGCGGGTCGAGCAGCTCGCGCAGGCGGGGTCCAAGCTGGGGCGGCTGCTGCAGCGCTTCCGCGCGGAGCCCGACCGGCCGATCGCGGCGATCCTGATCGTCAACACGATCAGCAACTCGGGCGGCGCCGCGATCGCGACCGCGCAGTTCTCGGCGGCGTTCCCGGGCGTCTCCGAGGCGTGGTTCGCGGCGTTCTTCGTCGTCACCGTGCTGGCCGTGACCGAGATCGTGCCCAAGACCATGGGCGTCGTGCACGCCGACAGCCTCGCCATCCCGATCACCGGCGTCGTGCAGACTATGATCGTGTGCGTCTGGCCGCTGCTGTTCGCCACGCGCTGGCTGGCGCGTCTGTTCGCGCGCGCGGACGCCGGCCCGACGACCTCGCTCGACGAGATCCGCGTGATGGCGACGGCAGGGATGAGCCAGGGGGCCTTCGGGAAGATCACGGGGGAGTTGATCCACAACGCGACCAAGCTCCGCGACCTGACCGCCAAGGACGTGATGGTCTCGCGGGACCGGGTGACCTACCTCTCCGGCAACCAAGAGACCGAGGACAACCTCAAGCGCGTGCACCGCACCGGCCACAGCCGCTTCCCCTACACCCCCACCGGCGAGCTCGACGACGTCAAGGGCATCGTGCTGACCAAGGAGCTGCTGTTCTCGCTGCGGCATCAGCCGGAGCCCGACTGGGAGTCGCTGCTGGTCGAGCTGCTGATCGTGCCGGAGTCCGCGACGCTCAACATCGTGCTGCGCA
>JBERSB010000057.1:0-6138 GCA_041236755.1 Luminiphilus sp.
CGGTCGTCGACGACGAGGCAGTGCCCGCCGCGCTCGGGCAGGTAGCGCGCGTCGGCGCCGAGCCGCAGGCCAAGCTCGATCGAAGGCACGAGGCCGAAGCCCGCGCCGACCACGTCGACCTCGATCGTGCGCTCGGTGCCGCGCCGCGGTCGGCCCTGTGCGTCGACCTTGCCGATCACGGCGCGCTGCACCTTGCCGTCGCCCTCGCACGCGAACACGGTCCAGCCCCACTGCAGCTTCACGCCACGGCGCCAGAGCTGCTTCATGTACCAGACCGCCTCGCGGCGCCGCGCCGCGTTGCCGATCACGCCGGGCGCTGCGCGCAGCGCGCGCCATCGCGACGACGCCTCGAGCGCAGAGACCACCTCGACGCCCGCGCCGAGCAGCGCGGTGACGGTCGGCAGCAGCAGCGGGCCGGAGCCGACGACCAGCGCGCGCTTGCCCGGCACGACGCCGAAGCCGCGCACCATCACCTGCAGCGCGCCCGCGGTGACGACGCCCGGGAGCGTCCAACCGGGGAACGGGATGCAGCGGTCGTAGGCGCCCGGCGCCAGCACGACGCGTTCGCAGCGCAGCAGCTTGGAGCGGCCCTCGTGCTCGAACCAGAGCCGGCCCGGACAGGCCTCCCAGACGGTCGCGCCGTGCACGCGCGTCACCGGCGCGCCTTCGAAGCCGTGGATGAGCTCGTGGCCGTGGTCGTGGCTCGGCGGCTCGGGGATGCCCGCGGCCGCGGCGACGCCTGCGGGCAGCTGGCGGTAGATCTGGCCGCCCGCGCGCGCGCCCTCGTCGAGCACGGTCACGCGCAGCCCCGCGCGCGCCAGCCGCGTGGCCGCGGCCATGCCGCCGGGCCCCGCGCCGACGACGCCGACGTCGGCTTCGAGCACCGTGTCGATCACCTCAGCCCCCCGCGCGCGACCTGCATGCCCGGGCGGACCTCGGTCGTGCACGAGCGCACGGTCTCGCCGTCGACGACGACGAGGCACTCGTAGCAGATGCCCATGTTGCAGAGCACGCCGCGCGGCTCGCCCGCGGTGCTGCTGCCGCGCACCGCGCTGGTCTCGGCGGCCCACAGCGCCATCGCGATCGAGTCGCCCGCGTAGGCGGTGACGGCCTCGCCCTCGAACGAGAACTCGACGACCTCGCGCCCTCCCATGCCCTGCAGGCGGCCGCTCACGCGACGAACCTCGACGGCAGGTACGGCGTCACGTCGATCTCGGTGTCGACGCCGGCGAGCTGCTGCGCGAGCAGCAACCCGGTGATCGGCGCCATCGAGATGCCGAGGCCTTCGTGGCCCGCGGCGATGTAGAAGCCCTTGACCGGGTCCCACGGGCCGATCAGCGGGTGGTTGTCGATCGAGTACGGACGCAGGCCGACCCAGGTGCGCACGATCGGTGCGGCGGAGATCCCGGGCGCGTAGCGCTCGGCGCGCAGCAGCGAGCGGTGCAGCAGCTCGCGGTTGATGTCCTTCTGCATGCCGCAGAACTGGCGCGTACTGCCGATCAGGCAGCCGCCGTTGCGCTGCGGCTGCATGTTGACGGCGTGGCCGCCGCGGTCCTGGTCGGTGCTCGTCGGGTCGATCTCGCTGGCGGCGTGCGCGAAGCGCAGGTAGCTGACCTCGAGCAGCTGCGTGCGGATCGGGGAGACGTGGTGGCCGGTGATCGCGAGGTTGCCGGCGCGCGGGTAGATCGGCAGGCGCCGCTCGCCGAGCCGCTCGCTGAGGTCGGGCGCCCATACGCCGCAGGCGTTGACGACCGTGTCGGTCGCGATGACGCCCCGCTCGGTCTTGACCGCGGTGATCCGACCGCCCGCCCGCTCGAAACCCGTGACCGCGCACTGCGGCCGCACGACGACGTTGGGGTTGCGCTGCTGCGCGCCCCGCAGCATCGCGCCGCACGCGAGCATCGGCAGCACGACGCCGTCGCCCCGGTAGAACAGCGCGCCCGGCACGTCGTCGGCGAGGCCGGGCTCGACCTCGCGCAGCTGCTTGGGGTCGAGCACGTCCGCCGCGTCGCCGTTGTCCGCGAACTGCTTCTGCAGCACCGCGAACATCTCTTGGTCCTCGTCGTTCTCCGCGAGGTAGAGCGCGCCGGTCGGGTTGTAGTCGAAGCCGCCGAGCTCCTCGTTCATCTGCCCCCACAGCTCGACGCTCGTCTTGGTGAAGGCGTAGTCCTGCGCGGTGTCCGGCGTCACCATCAGGTGGCCCATGCACGACCCGCTCGTCGCGCCCGCGACCGGTCCGCGGTCGCACAGCACGATGCGCGTCGACGGGTCGAGCAGCCTGCTGAGGTGGTAGACGACAGCGCTACCGATCACGCCGCCGCCGATGACGACGATGTCCGCGGTTTCGGGCATGGATGTGGGGCGCAGATGATGCCGCGCCCGCGAGGGGACGCAAGTAAGCTGCCGCGATGCGCGCGCAGCGAACAGCATCATTGGTCCTCGCAGCCGTCTTCGCCAACCCCCTGACAGCACAGGCCCCGACGCAGGTCCCCTCCGGCGCCACGTCGGACGAGCGCGTCGCGCTTGCGGGCACGGTGCGGCCGTCGCCGCGCCAGCTCCGGTGGCAGGCGACGGGCTTCAACGCGTTCGTGCATTTTGGCATGAACACGTTCACCGACCGGGAGTGGGGCGACGGCACCGAATCGCCCGAGACGTTCGCGCCGTCGTGCTTCGACGCAGGCCAGTGGGCGCGCACGTTCCGCGACGCGGGCATGCGCGGGCTGGTGCTGACCTGCAAGCACCACGACGGCTTCTGCCTGTGGCCGTCGGCGACCACGACGCACGACGTCGCGAGCTCGCCGTTCCGCGGCGGGGCCGGCGACGTGGTCGCAGAGGTGAGCGCGGCGTGCCGCACGCAGGGCCTGAAGTTCGGCGTCTACCTGTCGCCGTGGGACCGCAACCAGAAGACGTTCGGGACCAAGGCCTACGAGCGCGTGTTCCTGCAGCAGCTGCGCGAGCTCTGCACCGGCTACGGCGAGCTGTTCGAGGTCTGGTTCGACGGCGCGCACTGCCCGCCCGACGACCCCGACGTGTTCGACTGGCAGGCGGTGTTCCAGCTGGTGCGCGAGCTGCAGCCGAACGCGGCGATCGCGATCACCGGCCCCGACGTGCGGTGGGTCGGCAACGAGGCCGGCGTCACGCGCGCCGACGAGTGGAGCGTGCTGCCGCTGCCCCTGCCTGCGCCAGGCCCGATCGCCACCGACCGGCAGAGCTGGCGCTCGCTGTGGGCGCTGCGCGCGCGCAACCAGGCGCAGGACCTCGGCAGCCGCGAACAGCTCGAGGCCGCCGACGCGCTGTGCTGGTGGCCCGCCGAGACCGACGTCTCCATCCGGCCGGGCTGGTTCTACCACCCGCACGAGGACGCCTCGGTCAAGACGCTGACGACGCTGCTCGACTACTGGTTCACGGCGGTCGGCGGCAACGCCGTGCTGCTGCTCAACGTGCCCGCGGACCGGCGCGGACGCATCGCCGAGCCGGACGCGCGCGTGCTGGAGGACGTCGGCCGCTACCTCGACGCGACCTTCGCGGCGGACGTCGCCGCTGGTGCGAAGGTCGAGCGCGGCGAAGACGGCGGCGAACTGCGCTTCGAGCAGCCCGTGACGTTCGACCTGATCGATCTGCGCGAAGACGTCGCGGGCAACGGACAGCGCGTCGAGGAGTTCGAGATCGACGCGCTCGACGGCGGCGTCTGGCGCGCGCTGGCCCGCGGCACGACGATCGGCTACCGACGGATGATCCGGCTCCCCGACGGGTGCCGGACCAAAGGCCTGCGCTACCGCGTCACGAAGAGCCGCGGGACGCCCCGCGTCGCGGGCCTGTCGCTCCACCTGCGCCCGCCGCTGATGCGCGCGCCGGAGATCCGCCGCGACCGCAACGGCACGGTCGACATCCTCACGCACGGCCTGCCGGTGCGCTTCACGACCGACGGCGCGGAGGTGACCGGAGACGCCCAGCTGTTCACCGAGCCGTTCCCGCTGCCGCGCGGCGGCACCGTGCGCGCGCGCGCGTTCGCGCCGGCCGAGCGGCCCGGCGTCGCCGTCGGGACCGCGGCCGAGGCGAGCCGCACGTTCGGGCTCGCGCGGGCGGGCTGGGGCGTGCTCGACTGCTCCAGCGAGCAGGCCGACAAGGGCGAAGGCGCCCAGAACGCGATCGACGGCGACCCCGACACGATCTGGCACACGCGCTACGCGCCCGACACGCCGACGCACCCCCACCACCTGACGATCGACCTCGGCGCCGCGCACGACCTGACCGGGTTCGTCTACACGCCGCGCCGCGGCGGCGGCAATGGCACGATCGCGGCCTACGCCCTGCTGGGCAGCCGCGACGGCGAGAGCTTCACCGAGCTCGCTTCCGGCACGTTCGGCAACATCGCCAACAACCCGACCGCGCGCACGGTGCGCTTCGAGCAGCCCGCAGAGCGCGTGCGCTTCTTGCGCCTTGTCGCGCGCAGCGAGGCGTCCGGCAAGCCGTGGGCGTCGGTCGCAGAGTTGTCCGTACTCGTGCGTTGAGCAGCCGCGCTGCTATCCTCGCGCCACCATGCGAACGCCCGCCCTGCTGACGATCTTCCTTGCCGCGGCCTGCGCGAGCGGCGCACCCGACGCCGACGCGATCCACGACCGCTGCCTGACGCTCGACACGCACAAGGACATCTCCGACAACCTGTCGCCGCGGCAACTGCCCAGCGACCCGAAGACCGCGCGTGAGTTCCGCAGGCGCTACGACCCGACGGTGAACGGCAGCCAGCAGGTCGACTTCGTCAAGATGCGCAAGGGCGGCTACGACTGCGCGTTCTACATCGTCTACGTCGCGCAGCGGCAGCTCAACGACTCGGGCTACGCACGCGCCTACGCCGAGGCCAAGACGAAGTTCGACGCGATCCACCGGATGTGCCGCATGCACCGCGACACCATCGGGCTGGCGACGAGCGCCGACCAGGTCGAGCAGCTCCACCGCGACGGCAAGCTGATCGCGTGCATCGGCATCGAGAACGGCTACCCGATGGGCACGGACCTGCGCCGCATCGAGGAGTTCCACCAGCGCGGCGCGCGCTACATGAGCATCGCGCACAACGGCCACACGCAGCTCGGCGACTCCCACACGCCCGCCTCAGAGCCCCTGCACAACGGACTGAGCGAGCTCGGCCGCGAGGCGATCGCGGAGATGAACCGGGTCGGCATCATGGTCGACGTCAGCCACGCCGCCAAGTCAACGATGCTGCAGGCCGTCGCCGCCAGCAAGGCGCCGGTGATCGCGTCGCACTCGGGCGCACGCGCGGTCAACGACCACAGCCGCAACCTCGACGACGAACAGCTGCGCGCCATCAAGGCGAACGGCGGCGTCGTGCAGTGTGTGGCGCTCGCGAGCTTCTTGAAGAGCGACTCCAAGCGCAGCGCAGCGATCACCGCGCTGCGCGAGGAGATCGGCCTGACTGGCTCCAAGGCCGAGGGCCTCTCGGCCGAGGAGCGCTCGCGCCGCTGGGACCTTGTGCAGGCGCGGACCAAGTCGGAGATCGACCGCCGCTACCCGCCCGCCGACGTCTCGACGTTCTGCGACCACATCGACCACATCGTCGAAGTCGCCGGCATCGACCACGTCGGCATCGGCTCGGACTTCGACGGCGGCGGCGGGATCGGCGGCTGGCAGAACGCCGCCGAGAGCCGCAACGTCACGCGCGAGCTGGTCGCGCGCGGCTACACCGAGGACGAGATCGCCAAGATCTGGTCGGGCAACCTGCTGCGCGTCTGGCGCGCGGTCGAGAAGGTCTCGGCGGACTGGTAGCGAGTCCGGCCGCAGCGAACGCTAGCGGTCCTCGGACTCGTCGAGCGTCGGCGCAGCGGCGGCCAGCTCTTCGACGACAGGCGCCTCGGCGAACTTCTCGTCGCCGTGGGTGTCGACCCACACCTCCTCGAGGCTGCGGCACTCGCCGCCGCGCCACTTCATGCGCACGAAGTGCGAGAGCTCCTCGCCGTTCTGGTCGCGCTCGACGCGCGGCACGACCGCGCAGTTGACGAACAGCGTCTCGCCGCGCCGGACGAAGCGCCGACGCTCGGCGCCGCGCGGATGCAGCAGGCGGTGGTGCATGTGGCCCGCGACGACGGCGCGCACGCGCAGGCCGAAGCCCTCGATCCGCTGCAG
>JBERSB010000058.1:0-13168 GCA_041236755.1 Luminiphilus sp.
CCTTGTCCTCGAACGCGTCGGCGACCGCGACCAGCCGGGTGACGCCCTTGGTGTTGAAGATCTGGGCCACCGCGCCCGTGCCGCGGCCGCCGCAGCCGACCAGCGCGACGCGGATCTCCTCGCGGCCGCCGACGTGCACGTTGGGCAGCGCCGAGGCGGAGAGGCCGGTGCCGAGCACGGCGGTGGACGAGGTCGCGAGGAACTGACGGCGGGTCGGGGTAGGCATGGGCGTTCGTGGGAGAGGGTCGGACTGGACGAGCAGAGGCGCCGGGCGCGCCTGTGTGCAACGATCCTCGGCGCGAGCGCCGGCGTCAATCCGCGCACAGCGAATGCCGTCCGCTTCCCGCGCGCCGGCGTCGCGGATAGCGTTGCCGCGCGTGGTAGAGCGACGCATCAGCATCCACATCGGGCACCAGAAGTGCGCGAGCACGACGCTCCAGGCGGCGCTCGCCGCCAACGTCGAGGCCCTGCGTGCGCGCGGCGCGGTCGTCGCGGACGAGCAGCTGCGCTTTCCGCTCGAGGGTCCGCTCGGCGGTCCGCCGACCTTCTACGTCGACGGCATGTGCGACCGCGAAGAGGACGGGCTGCGCGAGACCGTGCAGCGGCTCCACGACGAGATGCGCGGCCTGCCAGAAGAGGTGGGCCACCTGATTGTCTCCGCCGAGAGCCTCACGCGGCCGCGCGCCGAGTACCTCGCCAAGGCGCTGGCGCACGCCTACCGCGTCGAGGTCGTCTACTACGTGCGGCGGCCGCAGGACTTCCTGGTCAGCGCGTGGGCGCAGTGGGGGTGCCTCGAGGGGCTCGGCCTGCGCGCGTTCGTCGAACGTGAGTTCGGGCTCGGCCGGCCGGACTACCTCGCCGTGGCGGAGCGCTGGTCGGCGTACGCGGCGAGCTGCCACGTCCGGCCGCTGCACCCGCGCGCGCTGCGCTCTGGCGACGTCGTCGCGGACTTCTTCGCGGCGTTGGGCTACGCAGACATGGAGGTCAAGGCGCCGCCGCCGCAGAACGTCCTGCTCGACTGGGGCCTGCTCGAGGTGTTCGCGGCGTGCCCGTTCCTGTTCGAGGACATGCATGACACGGCGCTCGGTGACTGGCTGAAGGGCGTCGTGGAGCAGCAGGCGGAGCGGCCGTTGCTGCCGCGCGACCTCGTGGACGAGATCGCCGCGCGCTACGACGCGCCGAACCGGCGGCTGCAGGAGCGCTTCTTCCCCGACGCCGACTTCGAGGCGGTGATGGCGACGAGGCGAGACGACTGCGCGCCAGAGAGGACCGCTGCCGAAGAGCAGCAGGCCGAGGCGGCGCGGCTGCGGCGCGCCGTCGGCGTGCAGCTGGAGCTGATGCGCAAGCTCCAGCGCAGCTGAGCGGGGCTGCCTGAGCGGGGTTCCTGCGCGGGGTTCCTGCGCGGGGCTCGCGCCTACTGGTTGCCGATCAGGAGCGACACGCCGTTGGACGTCACAGCACCTGCGCTGTTGATCGTCGGCGCGTAGCTGACCGCCTGCACGTAGGCGGAGAGCCCGAGCAGGGTGTTCTGATTGGGGATGTCGATCCCGTGCATGATCACGTTCGGCCAGAACGTGTTGACCGTGTTGGTGTGCGTGAGGTCGTTGGACTGCAGCAGCCAGCAGGTCGGCATGCCGACGGGGGTGAGCGACATCGGCAGCGGGCCGTACCAGGTCGACGAATCGCTCGATCCGATCGACAGGGTCGTGATCGGCGTCGGCGCGTTCTGGATCGAGACGTAGCACATCGTCCCGATCAGCGGCGCGGTCGCGGTCGCGTACAGGTTGAAACAGTCCTGGCCGTATGGCGTGGCCGTAGCCGTGACGCCGCCCTGCGCGACGAGGGGCGCACAGAGGGCCGCAGTGATGAGGAGCGTCTTCATTGCCGAGGAACAAGAAAGCGTATTCCTCGTCAGCCGGCAATACGCACATTTGCGCAGCGGTGGCCGGAAGCGTCGGTGACGTCGCCTGCGGGGGACGTCGCGATTTGCGACCTACGGGTTCTCCCGCAGGCTGACGGTTTGCAGCCTTGGCCGCGAACGGAGGCCGCGGAGGCTTACTTCTTCTCGCCGCGTCGGCGGTTCTTCAAGTAGGCCTCGTAGTAGCGCCGGTACTTCTCCTGCACCTTCGGGCTCGCGCCGCGGTTCTTGAGGAAGTTCAGGTAGGGCTGGAGGCCGCCCCACTCGGCTTGGCCGGTGCCGGGCTTGCCGGGGGCGGTCGGCTCCTGCAACGGAGTCTGGCCTTCGGTGTTCTCGCCAGGGGTGCGCGGTTCTGCGCCACCTTGGGGCTGGCCGTCCTGGGGCTGCGCCGGCTGGTTCTCGCCCCCTTGCTGTTGCTCACCCTGTTGCTCGCCCTGCTGCTCTCCTTGCTGCTCTCCTTGCTGCGGCTGCTGTACGAACTCGGGGTTCTGGTTCTCGCGGCGGTTCTGCTGCTGTCCCTGCTGCTGCCCCTCGCTCTGCTGCTGGTCCTGCTGCTGCTGCTGGCTCGAGCTCGAACTGGAGCTGCTGCTGGAGCTCGAGTTGCTCATCTCGGTGAGCTTCTCGATCAGCTTGTCGATGCCGTCCTGCGCGGCCTTGCTGCCTTCGCTGGCCTGCTCGAGCAGCTCCTTGGGCTTGGTCCGGGCCTGGCCCTGCTTGCCCGATTCGAGCAGCAGGCGGTCGATCTCCTTGAGCTGCTTGTCCACCGCCTCGGCGATCTCCTTGATCTCCTCGGTGGGATTGCCGCCGCCGAACTGCGCCTGCAGCGGCGCGAGCGGCAGCGCCAGCGCCAGCAGCAGCAACGTGAACTGGGTGCGGGTGGTCATGGTCTCGTCCTCACCGGCCGGAGCCGTCTCCTTCGCCTTCTCCGCCCTGCATTGCGCCCAGCGCCTCCTCGACGCCGGCCTTGATCTGCTCGAACAGCTTGGTGATCTCGCCGTGGCGGTGGGCGAGCCGCTGGATCATCGCGACCTCGGGGTCCGAGATGTTCTCGTCGCCGCGGACCTCGACCAGCGTCTGCAGGTTCTCGGTCGCCGCGCGCGTGTCCTCGCCGAGCTGCTTGAGCATCTCCAGCTCCGCGATCAGCGAGACGAGCCGCTCGCGCTGCTGGTTGAACTTGTTCTGCGGCTGCTCCTGCTGCTGCTGCTGCTCTTGCTGCTCCTGCTCGCGCTGCTGCTCGCGGCGCTGCTGGTCGCGCTCCAGCGCGGCGAGCAGCTGCTCGGAGCGCCGCTCGACGTCCTCTTGGAGCAGCGTCGTGAACGAGCCGACGTCGGGTTCGCGGCCCGCGAGGCGGCGCGCGACCTCGCGCAGGTCCTCCAGGTTGGCGTCGAGCACCGAGCGGTAGACCAGGTTGCCCTCCTCGGTGAGCGCGTCGACCAGCAGCTCCAGCTTGCCCGCGAGCGCCTGCTCCTCTTCGCCCAAGCCGTTGACCTTGCGGCGCTGTGACCGGGACAGCCGGCCGCCGTCCGTGGCCTCCTGGTAGCTCTTGGTCTGCTCGGTGATCGGGCGCTGCTTGTCCAAGAACGACGTCAGCTCGTCCTTCATCCGGAACAGCAGCTCCTCCTGGCGCAGGTCCATGTAGCGGTCCTGCTCCTCCTCGAGCTCGTCCATCGCCTCTTCGAGCTTCTCGCGCGCCTGCTCCTGCTGCTGCTCGACCTCCTCGGCGTCGCCTTCCTCCATCGCGCGCTGCGCCTTCTTGGAAGCGTCGGCGGCCTCTTCGACGGCGCGGCGGGCGGCCTCGTTCTCGCGCTCCTCGAGCTCCTTGGCGAGGCGGATGATGTCCTCGGTCAGCTGCTCCTGCTGGCGCGCCTGCTCCTTGAGCTGGTCCTTCTGCTCGGGGCTCAGTTCGCGGTTCTCCTGTAGCGCGTCCATCGCCTGCTGCATTTGCTCGGCCGCCTGCTGCTGCTGCTGTGCTGCGGAGGCTTGCTGGCCCTGCTGCAGCTGCTGCTGGGCGCGCTGCATGCTCTGCTGCGCGCGCTGCATCGCCTGCTGCGCGGCCTTCTGCTGCTGCTCGTTGATGTCGCCGTTCTGGGCAGCCTGCTGCAGCTGCTCCGAGGCCTGCTGGGCCTGCTGGGCGAGCTGCTGCTGACGCTCCTGCGCGGCCTGCAGCTCTGCGGCGTTGTCCTCCGCTGCGGACGCGAGCGCCTGCTGCAGGGCGTCGCGCGCGGCCTCCAGCGACTGGCGTGACTCCTGCGACGGCTCGCTCGCGTCAGGCCTCGCGCCCTCGGCGCGCGCCGCGTCCACCTGCTCACCGACCTCGCGGAGCGCGTCTGCGGCCTCGCGGAGCTCGCGCCCCGCGGTCTGCTCGGCCTCCTCCTGCGTCGGCGCGTTGGCGAGCTCCTGCGCGGCTGCCTGCGCCTCGGCGGCCATCTGGCCGGCGCTGCGGGCGGCGTCGGGGTTCTCCTCGCGGTGGCGCGAGCGCGCCCGGTCGAGCGCGTCGAGGGCCTCGCTGACCGCCTTGTCGGCCTTCTCGGTCTCGCCGTTCTTCAGCGCCTGATCGGCCTCCGCGAGCTTCTCAGCGGCGTCTGCGACGGCCGCTGCAGCGGAGCGCTCCGCCGCCTCCTGCTCTGCGTCGGCCTGTCCCGGCTGCGCGGGCTCGGTCTCGCCGGCCTGCGCGTCGTCGCCGCCTTGCTGCGCGCCGGCGGCTGCCTGCATCCGCTCGGCCAGCTGCTCGGCGCCCTCGGCGAGCCTCGACGACTGCTTGGTGTTGGCCTGCTGCGCCTCTGTGCCGCGCTGTTCGGCCAGCTGTCCGGCGCGCTGTCCGACCTCGGCGAGCGCTTCGCGTCCGGCGGCGGTGTCGGCCTCGGGTGCTGCCTGAGCCTCCTGACGGACCTCGGCCCACTGCTCGTCGCGCGCCTTGAAGTCGCCGGCGACCGTGCCCGGCCGCTTGGGCGGGTCCTCGAGCAGGCGGCCCATGCGGTCCCGCGCCTGCTGTAGCGCCTCGCTGTCGTCGGCAGCGGCCGCCTCCTGCAGCTTCTCGCCGGCCTCACCGAGCTGCTGCTGCTTGCGCTGGTCCTTGACCTCGCGCTGCAGCTCGCGGACCTGCTGGCTGAGGTCGCCGAGGTCGAAGGCCTCACGCTGCGCGTCGGACGTGCGTCCGCTGGCCTCCTCTTCCAGGCCTGCCTCCAGGCGCTCCTGTCCGCGCAGCAGCTCCTGCACGCGCTGCAGCGCGCTCTCGAGGAACGGCCGCCTGGTGCCGGCCTGCTGGGCGTTGCGGTCGGCCTCGCGCCGCTCGGCGTCGCGGACCTCTTGCAGCTGGTCTGTGAGCTGCTGCTCGGCGGGCGAGAGCTCGCGCTCCATGGTCTGCTGCGCCTGCTCGATCAGCTCGCGCTGGCGCTGCTCCAGCTGCGAGGCCGTGCGCGCCTGTTCGGCGACCTCCTTGATCTGCTCGTCGAGCGACTCGACCGACTTTCGGGCGAGCAGGATGTTGAGCAGGCGCTCGAGGTCTTCCACGACCTCGGTCTGCTTGCGCAAGGCCTCGGTGAACGCGGTCGACTCGATGTTCTCGCGGATGGTGGCGACGTCGCGCAGGATGCCGGCGCGCTCGAGGTGGGCGAGCCCCTCGGTGAGGTAGGCGACCTGCTCGTCCTTGCCCTCGCGCTCGTAGCGGACCTTGAGCCGCGTCATCAGCTTCTGCAGGCGTTCGGCCTTGCGCAGGATCTCGTCCTGGTCGCGGCGCAGCCGCTCGACCGTCGCCGGGTCCTGCTGGGCGCGCAGCGCTATGGGCGCGCCGAACGCGGCGAGCAGCGCGGCCGTGAGCGCGAACGGCACGGCGCAGGTCGCGCGCATCGTTGCGCCGCCGGCCGAGCGAGCGGCCGGGCGAGGTTGCGGGCGTGCCTTCGATTCGCGGTGTGCCATCACTTGCCTCGGGCTTCCTGGGTGCGGTTCTGTAGGTCTCGCTGACGGTCGCGCAGCGCGCGCACCTCCTGCACGAGGTCCTGGTAGTCGTTCCACTCCTCGAGTCGGAGGAGCAGCTGATGGAGGACCTCCTCGATGCGTTGCTGGCGCGTCAGGGCCTCCTCCAACAACGGCGCGCGGTCCTGTTCCCCACGGGCGACCTGGGCCTTTGCCAACAGCCGCAGCGCCTGGGGGGCGTCCTCGGTCGCGAGGCGGTCGGTCAGGGCGATCATCGTCAGGATCGGGTCCAGCGTGGTCTCCATGGCGCCGAGCGTGCCGGCGCTGCGACGCTCGCTCAGGTCGCGGTAGAACGCGGGGTCCAGCGCGAGCGGCTCGGTGGCGGCGGCGGCGTGCTCCTCGAACAGCCGGACGACGCTCTCGGCGTTCTGGCTCGTCTCGAGGCGGTTCCACAGGTGCAGGTCGAAGGCGCGCATGAGGCCGCGGTGCACGCGCTGGATCGCGCTCTGGATGCGCCCCTGTCCGACCTCGACGCTGGTCAGGACCTGCGCGACCTCGCCGGCGCTCGCGGGCGCCTCGCCTTCGGCGCCGCGGCCGAGCAGGTCTTGGAGCCGCGCGCGGCGGTCGGTCTGGATGCTCTCGGCCTGCTCGACCTCCTCGCGGAGGCGGCGGAAGCGCTTGGCGATCAGGCTGGCGAGCTGCGGCGGGTCGACGATCTGCACGATCCGCCGCGGCAGCGCCGCGGCGCCCGCCTCGGGCTCCTTGTTGTCCCGCAGGTCGAGCCGGAGGAACAGCCCTTCACCCGGCCCCGCGTCGCCCAACAAGTTGGCGACCTCGAAGATCCGGGTGGGCGACACGCGCTTGCGCGGCGCGCCCTCGGCGGCGGCGCGCTCGCTGCGCGCCTCGAGCAGCGGCTGCGTCAGCGCGACCTCGCCGCCGCGCTCGATCGAGAGGTCGGCCGCGGTCAGGCCGAAGTCGTCGCGCGCGTCGACGCGCACGCACAGAAGGCCCGTGGGCAGCAGCGCCAGGGTGTCGTCCTCAGGCAGCAGCCAGCGACCTACCGGCGCGTAGTCCTTGAGCGCGGAGATCGGGTAGGTGCCCGGGTTGGGGTTGCGCAGCCCGTTCTCGGCGACCAGCTCGATCTGGTAGCGATCCGAGGCCACGCGCACGACCGCTCCGCGGAAGCCGAGCGAGGCGCCGCCGTCGTCCTGCAGCTGCACGGGCTGCAGCTGCAGACGGCGACCGCTCTCGAGGAACACCATCTGCGCGTCGCGCACGGCCGCCGTCACCTGGACGGTCAGCTCGACGCGGCTGCCGGCCAGCGCCTCGACGGCGCCGCCCTGCTGTTCGATGCGCGCGACCTCGGTGTAGGCCGGCGGTGTGACGACGGCTGCCAGCGTCGCGACCTGTGCCGGCCGCACGGTGCGCACGCGCACGATCCGGTCCCCGCGGTCGTCGTCGCCGCCGCGCGCGTGGAAGTCGAACGCGCCCGACACCCGGCGGAAGACGTGCCGGAACCGGTCGCCCGGTCGCGGCGTCATCGGGATCGCGCGCTCGACGACCTCCGCGCCGTCTGCGCGGTCGGTGCTGAGGTCCAAGAACACCTCCTTGGGCACGACCCCCTGCGCCAGCACGCTCACGTGCAGGTCCGCGCCGGCGGGCAGCACCAGCTCGGTGACGCCGTCGGCGTCGGCGCGCTGCATGTCGGGGCCTGCCGGCGGCAGCTCGACTACGAGGTTGGTCGCGCGCGGGTAGCGCAGGTCGGCGCCGAGGTGGCGCAGCAAGAAGGTCCGCGCGGTCGGGGGCGACAGGCTCGCTCCAGCGAGCAGCAGCAGCGTCAGCGCGGCGGCGCCGGCGCCGACGCGGAGCATGGCGCGGTTGTCGAACAACGCGTCGAACCGCAGCGACCTGGTCTGCTCGACGGTCTCGCGGCAGAGTGCGGCGACCATTGCCTGCGACTGGTTGCGGAGCTCGCCGTCCGCTGCGCCTTGCAGCTGGACCGCGCTGACGAGGCGCTGGTGCAGCTCGGGATAGGTGCTCTCCAGCCACATCGCGAGGTCGAGCTCGGAGAAGCTCCGGCGGAGCGGGTAGCGCACGAACCGCTGTAGCGCGTAGATCGCGACCGCGCCGACCACGGCGGTGTGCAGCAGGCGGATCGGTGTCGGCAGCGTGAGCCAGCGATCGAGGCCGAAGAACAGCAGCACCAGCGCCGCGGTCCAGAGCAGCGCCTTGGCGACCCCGAACACGAGGTAGCGCCGACGCAGCCGGCCGAGCTGCCGCTCCAGCAGCGGGCGCAGCTGGGTCGCGACCGGGTCGCCGGTCGGGTAGCGGTCGCTCGTGCCTGGTTCGGGCGTCATCAGCGCTGGAAGATCGGGAGGTACTGCAGCGGGATCTGCAGGATCAGGGTCGCGACGGCGGTGCCGAACGCGTCACCGGGGCCGACCTGGCAGCGCCAGCGCCCGTTGCCCTGCTGGCTGTCGAGCAGCATGCGCTTGACGGTGCGGAAGTAGCGCTGCCACTTCGGGTCGCCGGTGATGTAGTAGGCCTGCACGGCGTAGTAGTGGCCGTAGAAGAAGAAGTAGTGGCCGCGCCAGTCGCGGCTGAAGCCGTTCAACTGCCGGTCCATGTAGTCGAGCGCGTCGCGGATGACGGGGCTGTCGTACTCGCCCGCGGCGTAGAGCGTCGTGACGCCGGCCGCGGTGAGCGGGAACGTCGCGCGCGTGTGCTCACGGTTCTGGTAGCGGAAGCTGCCGCCCTGGTCGCCGTAGCCGCCGTGGCCGCGGTAGCGGTAGCTGCGGTCGTTGCTGCGCACGGCGCTCCGGTAGACGTAGCTCTGCGCGTTGCGGATGGTGGTGATCGGGACGTGGATGCCGACGTTGCGCGCCGAGCGCAGCGCCAGCACCTGGCACACCGTGATCGACATGTCCGACTCGCGCGCGAACGGCCGGTAGCGCCAGCCGCCCTCGGCGTTCTGCGAGTCGACGATCAGGTCGACGCTGCGCTGCAGCACGCGCTTGACGTCGTCCCGCTCGACCATCCCGTAGACCTCGGCCAGGAACAGCGTCGCGAACGCGTGGCTGTACATCCGCGTGCCGTTGGACAGGATCTGCCCGTCGGCCTGCGCGCTGCGCAGCACGAAGTCGAGGCCGTTGCTCAGGACCTCGCCGTACTTGCCCCGGTCGGGCAGGTGGCCGCCGGCGAGGAAGCTCATCAGCGCCAGCGACGTGACGCCGACGTGCGGCAGCGGCCGCTCGTCGAGGGCCTCGTAGTTGGTGTTGAGCTTGTAGCCGACCAGCTCGGCCCAGTAGCCGTCCTTGTGCTGGTGCGCCGCGAGCCACTCATGGCCTCGCGCGACGGCTTGCCGCAGCTCGTCGTCGATCAGCTGCTCATTGCTGGCGCCGCGACGCAGCGTCTCCTGCGCCGGCGCGCTGCCGGCAGCGAACGTCGCGAGCAGCGCGACCTGGATCGTCAGCGAGCGCTTCATCTCTCGGTTATCGGTTGTCCTCGGGGTCGCCCAGCAGGATCAGGCCCTGCGTCGTGGAGAGCACAGTGTAGGGGCCCGCGGCGGCCATCCCATGGGGGGCGCCCGCGCTGCGGACCGGGCGGTCCTTGGTGTTGCCCTCGAATGCGCCGCGCCGGGTCTCCAGTTCCACGGCGTAGACGCGGAACGGGGCGCCGGCGCGCCGCGGCCGCACGCCAAAGGTGACGAAGCCGTCGCCGAACAGCGGCGTGCGCTCGACGTCGCCGTCGGTCGGCCGCAGCGGGATCACGAACGACGGGGTGCCGTCGACGCCGACGCAGATCAGCTGGCGCTGGTGCTCCTGCCGGTCGACCTCCGAGCCGACGGTCAGCACCGGTGGTGCCGGGTTGTGCAGCCACGAGCGCTCCCAGTTGAGCACGTTGGCCTCGTAGCCGACGTCGATCGCCGAGAGCTCCTCGCCGTCGTCGCACGCGAGCACGACGACCCGGCACGGCTGCTGGGCGCTGACCTCGAGGACGACGTAGCGGTCGCCCGCGCGCTGGGCCATGGCGAGGTTGGCGCCGGCCGCGCCGGTCCACCGCAACGCGACCGCGCCGTCGTCACCGATCGCGAGCACCTGCGGGGCCGCGTTCTGCTGGCCTTGGCCGTCGACGGGCAGGTAGACCCGCGCAGCGTCGCCGGTGATGCCCTGCGGGTAGAGGCGGGTCGCGAGGCTGTCCGGGCGGAGCTGGAGCCGGCCGGGGCCCAGCGCTGCCTTGCAGTCGATCCGCGCGGCCGTGCGTCCCGTGACCGGGTCTATACGGTCGATCTTCGCGCCGTCGTCGGAGACGGACATGAGCAGCAGCTGGCCTTCGATCGGCTTGGGCTTGAGCTCGGCGCTCTGGAGCGAGCGCTGGAACAGCCGCGCGCCGGTCAGCGGCTCGACCCCGATCAGCTCGCTGTTGCCGTCGGGGATCTCGGGCTGCGCGAGGATGTGCAGCACGCCGTCGGTCACGCCGAGGCTCTCGAGCAGGCGCGGCTGGTCGAGCTCGAACTCCCAGCGGAGCTCGCCGGTGCGGTAGTCGAGCGCGAACAGCCGCTCCATGTCGGGCACGACCAGCGTCGAGCCGCACAGGATGCAGTGCTCCAAGAACTCGACGTCGACGCTGAACAGCGCGGACGACTGCGGTCCCTTGGGGTCGAACGCGACGAGCTCGCTGCCGGCGGCCGCGTAGATCGGCGTGTCCTGTGGCCGCACGAAGCCCGCGGCGACGCGCGTCGGCAGCACGCGCACGTATTCCTGACGGGTCCGGGGTCGGATGGTGCTGACCTCGCGCGCCGGGAGCTTCGGGACGGGCGGCGGCGCGGCCGCGGGCGCGGCTGCGAGCGCCCTGCGGCTCGCTTCGGCGAACGAAGCGCCGGCATCTTCCGGCCAGTCCGAGGTCGCAGCGCCGTCGGTCGAGAGCGCTGCTGCGACAGCCTCGGCCAGCGGACGGTTGCCGCGCTTGAGCGCTGCGACCTGCACCCGGCGGAGCAGGCCCGGCTCGAGCGCGGCGCCGCCCGAAGCCCGGGCGAGCACGGAGCAGGCGACGAACAGGTCGCCCGCCTCGACGGCGCGGTCGAGCAGGATCAAGCCCGCCTTCTGGGCTGCGAGGCTGTTCGGGTAGCGGCGGGTGAGCGCCTCGAGCGCCCCGGCCGACTGGCCGGCTGACCCGAGCGCGCGGTCGGCCTCGTCCTCGACGTCCTTGTAGACCTCGCGGCCGTGCTCCTCGATCAGGCCCGTGATCGCGCCCTCTGCCAGCTCGCCGGCCGTGTCGGCGCCGACCATCTCGTCGCCGAAGCGCTCGAGCAGGCGCTGCCAGAGCCCGACGGCTTCGGCGGGGCGGTGCGCGTTGGCGATCGCGCGCTGCCAGAGCACGAACGCTGGCACGCGCATGCGGAGCGGGGCCGGCAGCACGCCTGCGGGCGCGCGCTGCTCGAGCGCCAGGAGCTCCTCGAGGAAGCGGTCGCGGTCGTCGCGGCACGCCGCCAAGAGCCGCAGGTGGACCTGGATCCAGCTCTCGTCGTCGGGCGCGAGCTCGCGCGCAGCGGCGAGCCGATCGAGCGCGTCGAAGGCGTCTGCGCGCGCCGCCGCGTCGGCGACCTTGAGGGCCTGGCCGAACAGCTCGCGCTGCAGGGCCGGGCGGGTGGGGTGCGAGGGCGGCAGGCCGCGCGCGACGCACGCCTCGAGCCCGCGCCGGTAGAGGGCCTGCACGGCGGCCGCCTCGGCCAGCGTCGCGTCGACGCCGAGCAGCGCGCGCCTCAGCGTCGCGAGCCGCAGCAGCGCGTCGGGGTCGTCGGGTGCTGCGCGCAGCCTCGCCTCGCTGCGCTCCAGCAGCGCGCTCGGGTCGAGCGCCAGCTCGAAGGCGCGGCTGCGCAGTGAGGTGAGCGCGCCGTCGACCAGCATCAGGTTGCCGGGCTGGTAGCCGTTCAGCTCGATCACGGGGCGCGTGGCGTGCGGAGCGCCCGCGCGGTCGAACGCGAACACGCGGTCCATGCTCGGGACGTAGACGTGGTCCGCGGTCACCGCCGGCCGCGCCGGCATGCGCACGCGCTGCTGGTCGCCGAGCTGGTCGGGGCGTACGAGCTGGTGGTAGACCGGCCGCTGGTCGAGCAGGTTGTCGGGGCGGGCCTGGACCGCGACGACGCCTGCGCCGGCCAGGATGAACTCGTCGTCGATGGCCCCGCAGAGCCACTGCACGCGGTTCTCGACGCCGCCGATGCGCGCGTCGAACGACAGCCGCCAGAGCACCTCGCCGCCGTCGGCGTCGAAGCCCAGCGCGAACTGCGAGTCGAGCGGCGTGAGGCAGACGACGCCGTCGGCGACGACCGGCGCGTTGTTGGCGAAGAACACCTGGCGCTCGGCCTGGTTGTGCAGCATCGCGCGCGGCATGCGGACCACGTCGTAGCTCGTGATCCAGCGGGTGCGGCCGCTGAGCGCGTCGACGGCGAACGCGACGCCGAGGTTGGTGGCGCCGTAGAGCACGCCGTGGTGCACGGCGAGCGGCGACGACGCGTACTCCATGCGCGCGTTGCCGAACATGTTGACGTCCTGCTGGCTGGAGCAGACGAGGCTGCGCCACTTCAGCGCGCCGGTCGCGAGATCGTAGGCCCCGACGGAGAACGCGATGGCACCCGAGCGGTCGTGGATCGGAGCGTAGACCGTGTCGCCGGCGATCAGCGGCGGGCCGCACGCGTCCTGGCCGCGGAAGCGCCGCGTGCGCGGGCCATCGATCTCGTCGAAGTGGCTCCACAGCACCTTGCCCGTCTGGCGCTCGAAGGCGAACAGCCGGCGCTGCGGGATCTTGCTCATGATCCGGAAGCTGCCCTGGAAGTCGACGTTGGCGCCGGTGTCCGGCACCTGCAGCGACGCGACCACGACGTCGTCGCTGACCGCGGCGGCGAGCACCATGTCCTGGTTGGTCGTCTCCTGCGGCGGCGACCAGCCGCGCCGACGTCCGCGGCGGCTGCGCCAGTCGTCCTCGCGTTCGACCTCATCGACCCCGAAGTCGCGCAGCGGCGAGACCGAGACCCACCGGATCGACTGGCTGAGCGGGTCGAGCGCGACCAGCTCGCGGCCGGTGGCGACGAACATGGTCTCAAGGTCGCCGACCGGGAACATTGCCAGCGCGCCCTTCTCCCGGCGGTCGAAGCCGGGCGCGACCAGCTCCTCGCGCCAGTAGCGACCGGGTGTGCCGACCGGCTCGTCCATCGGCGTCTTGCCCGAGCGGCCGCCGCCGATCGCCGTCTGGCGCGCCTGCTGCGGCGGCGCGGTCGGCAGCATCCGCTCGGCGGCCTCGGCCAGCTTGCCGGCGACGGCCGCGGCGCGCGACGCCGCG
>JBERSB010000059.1:0-2694 GCA_041236755.1 Luminiphilus sp.
CGACGAGCTGTCCGGTGTCTACGGCTTCTTCCGCCGCCACCAGAAGAAGCTGCTCTACACGGCCGGTCTGTTCACGCTGTTGACGTTCTCGATCACGGGCTCGTTGCAGAGCCTCGTCGGCGGCGTGTTCAGCCAGGACGTCGAGCGCGGCTCGATCGAGGTCAACGGCGTGCGCGCGGAGTTGACGAGCGAGGACTACCGCTACGGCGGCCTCATCGCGCGTAACCTCGGCAGCCTGCCCGCGGGCGTGGTGCTGCCGGTCCAGGCCGGCGAGGGCGGCGAGAGCGAGCTCGGCGAAGTGTTCGCGATCCTGCGACGCGCCGCCATCCTGGAGGGCTTCGAGCCGTCGATGGCCGAGGTCGACCGCGCGATCGAGTTCACGCGGGAGCAGTTCCAGCTCGAGTCCGCCGCCAAGCTCGCGCAGCGCCGCGGCTTCAGCTCGACGCAGGAGTTCCGTCTGGTCGTCGCCGAGGCGATGCGCGTCGGCACCTACCAGCGCTTGCAGGCGCTCGCCGCCGACACGTCCGACGCCGAGGTCATGCGCAAGGTCCTCCGCAACCAGAAGAAGGCCTCCTACAAGGTGGCCGAGTGGGACGCGGTCAAGCGTCAGGAGGAGATGATCGCCGCGTCCGAGCTGACCGACGAGGAGCTCAAGGCCTGGCTCGACGAGAAGCCCGAGGCCGAGCAGCGCCGCATGGGCGTGTTCGACCTGCCGCGCGTCAAGCTCCGCTTCGCGGCGGTCGTGCTCGGCGAAGGCCAGTTCGACGCCTCGCAGTGGGCCGAGGGCGCCCTGAAGGACTTCGACGTCGCCGACGACCAGCTCCGCTCGATCTACGACCAGGACCTCGAGCGGTGGAAGAAGCCCGACTCGGACGAGACGCGCGACTTCGAGGACGAGGACGTCAAGGCCGAGTGCCTGGCGATCGCGCAGGCCGACAAGGTCATGAACGACCTCAACACGCAGATCAAGGCGCAGCTCGACGAGGCGGCGACGCCGTCCCTCGAGAAGGTCACGGAGGCCAAGGCCGACCTCGAGAGCGCCGAAGAGGCGCGCAGCAAGACGCTCCAGGAGAAGCTGACCCGCGAGAAGGTGTTGGTGAAGGCCGAGCAGGCGCTCGCCGAGAAGCCCGAGGACGAGGAGCTCAAGAAGGCCGCCGAGACGGCCAAGACCGAGTCCCAGACGGCTGCCGACGCGGACTTCGCCGAGGAGCAGCGCCTCCGCCAGATGGAGGCCAGCGTCACGGCGGCCGAAGAGGCCGTCACCAAGGCGCGGCTCGACTTCGACTTCGCAGGCGCGTTCGCCAAGCTCACCGAGGGCAAGACCGGCTTCGTGATCAAGGAGGACACCGAGCTGCGCACCTCCGAGGAGCTCGCCGACCTCGACGAGGCGGGGCTGGACCTCGGCCGTTGGTCGACCGCCAACCTCGCGGCGTCGCTGACCGACGCGGGCGCGCTCGGCTTCGGCCCGGGCCGCACCAGCAAGGGCACGATCATCTACCAGGCCCTCGCGTGCGACCCGACCCCGCTCAAGGCCTGGGACGAGCTGAAGCCGCTGATCCAGGACGGCTACTTCTCCAAGAAGGCCAACGACGAGGTCGTCGAGAAGAACAAGCTGATGCGCGAGACGCTCATCCGGCTGGCGAAGGCGAAGATGCCCGAGTTCGTCAAGGAGAAGGAGGACGGACGTCAGGCGCGCATCGACGAGCAGCTGGCGGAGTGGGAGGGCGACGCCAACGCCGCGCTGGCCGATCTCTCGACGAGGCTGCAGACGCCTGGGCTGGGTGAGCGCAACAAGAAGATCCTGCAGCGACAGTTCGACGCCAAGAAGAGCGAGCTGGACGGTCGCGACGCCAAGCTCACCTCGCTGGAGGCCACCGTCGATCGCGAGATCGAGAACGAGATCAACATTGAGGCGCTCAAGTACTTCAAGGACGTGCTGGACGCCGCCGCCGAGGAGTGCGGCTACGCGATCGTGGAGATGGGCCCGCTGCCGCGCAAGCTCAGCTCGCGGCCGCGCTTCGACCAGGACTACGACGACGTCACGGTCTACGTGTTCCGCTACCAGGCCGAGCTCGACGAGGGCGTGGCGGTCGGACCGATCTACCAGAACCGCACCTCGCGCGTGATCGTCTGCACCAAGGTCGAGGACATGCAGCCGAGCGACGTCACGCGCCGCGAGTTCGAGATGCTGCGCAAGAACTTCGCGCTGCGCCAGATGAGCGCGGTGATGGGCAGCGCGTTCACGCAGGAGGCGCTCGCCGAGCGCTACCACCTCGAGAAGCCCGTCGGCGAGCTGGTCGAGCCGCAGTAGGCGGCCCGCCGCCTTCTTCGGGCGCCGGGCTCTCTGGTTGCCAACCTCGCTGCGTCAGGCGCGCGGCTCGGCCACGACGATGATCTCGTCGTGCGGGTTGACGTAGAGGTTGCAGGGCTTGAGCAGCCCGAGCGGCTTGGCGAGCAGGCCCGGCAGCGTGCCCAGTCGGCCGGCGCGCTCGGCGAGGAACCCGAACGAGACGTACTTGCCCGCGAACTTCGAGCCGCAGGTCAGCACGTCGAAGCCGTTGTCGCGCAGCAGGCGGCCGATCGTGTCCGGGTTGAAGTGGTAGAGGTGCTCGTCGTGCTTGTAGTGGTGCCAGCGCGGGCCGAGGCGGTCGGCCATGCGTGAGGCGACGTTCTGCGTCTCGAGCAGCAGCCTGC
>JBERSB010000060.1:0-6246 GCA_041236755.1 Luminiphilus sp.
CCACGGTTGGCGACGCCTCCCAGCCAGGTTGAGATGTCCGCAGCGACGTCGTTCGACGTCCACCATTCGTTGCCGTTGCCGAGCTGGATCGTCGCCGTTGCTGATGAGCTGTAGTCGCCGCCCGGAGCCGCCCAATCGATAGCTATGTCGGTTCGCCGGTTGTTCCAGGTCTCGCCGCCACCTGCAGCCGCTGCACCGACGCCCGAGGCGTTGCCCAAGCCACCGCTGCTTGGTGCGTTGGACGTGCCCTCTATCCAGAACTGTGTGACGCGGTGGATGTCGATCGTCTGTGTCCCCGTGTTGACCGGAGTGTCCGTGCGCAACCGGAAGGTGGCAGCGTTGACGGTGGCGTTGCTGGGGATGCCCGTCAGAGGGAAACGGAGCAAGGAGCGTCGTGCGAGGCTGCCCAGCTGGTTGTAGGTGCGGCCTACGACCATGCGGTTGCCTGCTCCGTTGCTGTTGTTGACGAGCTCTTGGTAGATCGTGTTGTCCGCCGAGGGCGTCAACACAACGGTCTCGCTGTCTGCAACCGATGTGAATGGCAAGGTCGTTGTGCCATTGCACGCCGAACCCGTGACCGTCAGCCTGACGGTGTAGCTCGTCTGGCTGTTCGTGGGGAAGAGGTTCGCGATCGTGTCGCTGACGATCATGCCGGTTGCATCTGGCGTGCCGTCGTCGTCGAGGTCCCACTCGTAGGATGTCGCGTTCTGCGAGGACGAGGCGTCCAGCGTGACGGTCTGCGCCTCGTAGCCTGCGCTGGCAGGTGAACCAGATACGGCGATCGTGAAGCTCGCGGTCGTGACACAGTTGGCGGTGATGCTGGCGGTCGCCGTGTCGACCCCGCCGGGCCCCGTTGCCGTCAGCTCAACCGTGAAAGTACCACTCAACGAGAATGTGTGCGTGGGGTTCGCGCTGGCCACGGTCTGGGAGCCGTCTCCGAAGTCCCAGAGGTAGTCGGTTGCTCCTACCGACGTATTCGTGAAGGAGACGGTCAACGGCGCGCCTCCCGAGTTCGTCGAGGGCGTGAAGCCTGCGACGACAGGTGTGAACACCTCGACGAAACCGGTCTTGGTCTCCGATGTGCTCCCCGCGACGTTGGTCGCGGTCAACGTCACCGTGTAGGTGCCCGGATTGCCGTAGGTGAACTGGGGGTTCTGCAGGATCGAGTCGACGTTGCCGTCGTTGTCGAAGTCCCACTCCCAGCTGTCTGGCGCGACTTCGACTGCCGCGGAGGACGCGTCGGTGAAGTCGACCGTCAGCGCTGAGGGGCCGCTGGTGGGCGTCGCCGTGAAGTCGACCACCGGCGCGCCGATCGCCGTGACCAGGTCCGTCTTGGTGACGGTGTTCTCGGACACCGTGTTGGTCGCGGTGAGTCGCACCGTGTAGACGCCCGGCGTCGTGAACGTGAAGGTCGGGTTCTGCTCGGTCGAGTCGACGACGCTGTCCCCGTCGAAGTCCCACGCCCAAGATGTGGGCACGCCGGTCGACTCGTCGGTGAACCGCACCGTCAGCGGCGCTGCGCCGGACGTGGTGTCCGCGCTGAAGTCTGCGACGACGCCGGAGGTCTCGGCGAGGAACGTGACGATCAGGTCGGTCGAGTCCGAGTTGGCGAGGTTGGTCGCCGCTGTCCGGAACACGCTGAAGCCGACGCCGTAACTGCCGCTCGACGACGCAAACGTGGCGAACTGCGGCTCGGTCGAGTCGCCGTTGGCGTCGCTCGCCTCGACCGTCGTCAAGCTGTAGCGGTAGGGCAGCACGTTGCCCGCCAGCGCCTGCGCGGCGTCGACCAGGAACACGTCGGTGTGTCCGTTGCCGTCCTCTCGAAGCACGTCGATGTTGGTCGCGGCCGACTCGAAGGCGACGTTCGCGCCGTCGGGCCCGATGACCGGGTTGAAGGCGTCGCCGTCGCCGATCTCGTCGAGGCTGCTCGTCAAGAGGTGGTTGAGCAGCGTCGTCGTGCCGCTGTCGCTGTCGAAGAGGTAGACGTTGCTCGCGGCCGTCAGCGCCGGTGCGAGACCGGTCGCGTTCGACTCGAACGCGACCAGCGCGCGGCCGCCCCCGGACACGTATACGCTCGCGTCGCCGCTGTCCCCGCCGGTACCCTCGGAGCCGTCGTCCGAGACGCTCGCGCGCGTCTTCAAGAAGGGCGCGCTCCCCGAGACGTCGCTGTAGTAGACGTCCCGACGGCCGTTGGTGTCCGACGCGATCAGATCGCTCGCGTCGGACTCGAAGGCGACGCCGGCGCCGTTGGATGCGATCGCCGGGGCCTCGCTGCTGCCGTCGCCGCCGGTCGCCTGGTTCGAGACCTGGTGGCTGACCAGCGCCGTCGCGCTGGTCCCGAGGTCGCGCACGTAGACGTCGTAGCCGTCGGCGCCGTTGCCGTCGGTGAAGCCCGCCACGAGATCCGTTGCCTGCGACTGGAAGGCAACGATCTCGCCGTTGCTGCCGCCGATGACCGGATGGACCGAGTTGCCGTTGCCCTCGTTCGAGGTGCCGTCGGTCGCGCTCACCAGCGTCGCGTCGCCGTTGACCAGCAGCACGATCTCGCCGTCGGGGTCGACGAGCAGGTCGACAGCCACGCGGAACACGTCCGACGCGCCGTTCGTGTCGCCAGCGACAATGTCCGAGGCCTCGGACTGGTAGACGACGTAGAGCGTTCCGGCGGTACCGGCGGTGCCTGCCACATACGCGCCGTTCGGCACGTAGACGACCTGCGGCTTCGTCGACGCGCCGTTACCCGCGCCGGCGCTGCCCGCAGCACGGCTGACGAGCGTCACGTCGCAGACCGCGTCGGCAGCCGTTACCGGGAAGCCGTCTTCCTCCCACGCGTCGATCTGGGCGATGAAGGTCGCCGAGCCGCCGGGCACCGTTCGCGGCACGCCGTCGATGTCGCTCGGCTCGTCGATGCCGTCGTGGTCGTCGTCGGCCACGCCGTTGCGGCCGCCTACGAGCGGCAGGATGCCCGAGTCGAGCGCCCAGAGCACCCGCGGGTCGGTCTTGAAGTGCTCGAGGTCTCCGGTCGGCGGGATCTGCGCGCGCGCAGCCAGCGCCGCGACGCTCTCGCTACGCAGGTCGAACGTCTCCGCGGGCGCCTGCCAGTCCTCGACCGGGTCGGCGGTGCTGTTCAGGTGGCAGGGCAGGCAGGTGCTCGGATCGTTGCTCGGGAAGCCCGGGCCCGGGAGCGGGCCGGCGTGCGGCTGGCCTTGGGCGGCTGCGGCCGAGACGAACGCAGTCGTGGTCGCGCTCTGCATGCTGTGGCAGGTGACGCAGCGCGGGTGGCGGAACTTGCCCGCGAGCGACTGGCTGAACGCGTTGGGGTTGACGTCCTGGGCGCAGAGCGCTGCGACGAACACGTCGGCCGCGCCGTTGGCGTCGGTGACCGCGTCGCGGCTGACGGCCGCGCCGGAGTCTGCCGTCGTGAACACCGTCAACACCACGTCTCGCTGATCGAAGGTGCCGATCGCGGGGATCACCGCGCCCGCGACCACGGCGTCCGCGGCTGGGTCGGTCAGCTCGACGCCGATGTCGAGGCCGACGGGCAGGTTGGTGCTCGCCTGCGGCGCGTCCTGTGGCGTCGTGTCGGGCGGCAGGTTGTTGCCCAGCCCCGACGAGCAGCTGGCGATGAAGATGGCGGCGGCGGCGACAGTGACGCTCGAGAGCGCGGTGAGGCGTGCGTTCATGGGTGATCGGTGCTTGCCGGTCAGGAGTCAGGCCAGAGCCTACCTGTTCGCTGGGTCCGATGCCCCGTCTGTCGGGCGACGTCGTCGAATGGGGCAGTTCGAGGGTGGCGGTCCTGCACGTCGCCGCCGATACTCTCGCCGGTCCCGGACCACGCCCGCATGATGAAGAAGTCGTCGCCGTCGCTCCTCTTGCTGGCCGTCTGCGTGCTGGCTTCGTGCAAGTTCATCGCGAACAAGCTGGTGGACTTCCAGGAGACCTGGGACAGCGGACTGCCCAAGACGCGCGGCCAGCTCGCCGGCAAGAAGCAGACCGGCGACTGGACGCTCTACTACGAGTCGGGCAGGCCGCTGGCGAAGGGCGCCTACAAGGACGACCGCCAATTTGGCCCGTGGACCTTCTACTACGAGAACGGCAGCGAGCAGCGCTCGGGCGCCTACGACGAGGGCGGGCTGCGCACGGGCGAGTGGCTCTACAGCTACGAGGACGCTACGCCGAAGTCGCGCGGCTCCTACGTCGGCGACTTCGAGGACGGTCGCTGGACCTTCTACGCCGAGTCGGGCGGAGTCTCCAAGGAGGGGCCCTACGACCAGGGCAAGCAGTCGGGCCTGTGGACGTTCTACTACCCGAGCGGAGCGCTCCGGGCGCAGGGCCTCTACCACCGCGGCGCGCGCGTCGGCCCGTGGCAGCTGTGGACCGAGAGCGGTGCTACGCGCGTCCAGGACTTCGGCAGCAAGGCGGGCGTGACGCTGGTCCGCGAGGTGTGGCCCGGCACGCAGCAGGTGCAGCGCGTAGGTTTGCTCGCCAGCGGCCGACCGACGGGCCGCTGGACCAGCTTCCACGAGAACGGCGGCGTGCGCTTCTCGTGCGGCTGGCGCGGCGACGTGCCGACCGGCGTCTTCGTCGCGCGTGACGAAGAGGGTGGCGTCGTCGCGCAGGGCCGCTTCGACAACGGCGCGGTCGCAGCCGGCGGCGTCGCCGTGGAGGGCGGCGTCACGCGCCCGCTCGCCGAGGGTCCGCTCGCGGTCGACCTGGACGGCGTCGCGCGCTGGTCCTCCGCAGGTGCGCCCGAGCAAGCCTCCCCCGAGCAGCGGCTTTCGGCGTTCGCCGTGGAGCACCGCGGCGACGCGGCGTCTGCGCCCTACGCGGCCGTCGTCGTCGCGGAGACGGCCGAGGCGCCGCCGCCCGCCGAGACCAAGGCGGTCGTCGTGCAGCTCGAAGAGGAGCCCACGCGCGAGCCGGCGCAGCCGCAGCCCCAGCTCACGGTCGAGCAGAAGGAGCGCCTCGATCGCACCGTCGACGAGTACGAGAACGGACCCAAGCGCGGCCGCAGCATGTTCTCGGGCAGCGAGTACGCGCCTGCAGCGGGCAGCCCCCGGCCTACCGGCGGCACGGGTCGGCGGCAGCAGCTCGAGGGCAAGGAGCTGCCGTTCGACGTGCTGAAGGCGGTCGACGGCGGCAGCGTCGACCTCCGCACCTACCGGGGCAAGAAGCGGGTCATGCTGGTCGTGCTGCGCGGCTTCCTCGGCGAGGTGTGCGTCTACTGCGTCGCGCAGACCAAGGCGCTGTCCAAGGCGCGCAAGAAGCTCGTGGACAACAACGTCGAGGTCCTCGTGATCTACCCGGGTCCCAAGGAGAACGAGCGGGCCTTCCGCCAGGTCTACGAGCAGGAGTTCGGCGAGGGGCCGCCGCCGTACCGCGTGTTCTACGACCAGGACCTGGAGCTCGTCACCAAGCTGGGCATCGAGGGAGACCTCGCCTCGCCGTCGACCTTCCTCGTCGACGACAAGGGGGTGTGCCAATACGCCTACGTCGGTGAGCACCGCGCCGACCGACCGGCCACCAAGAAGCTGCTCACGCTGATCGAGGGGATCCAGTGAGCGGAACCGAGCCACGGATCGGAGCTTCGGGTGGCGACCAGCCGGAGCAGGGGCCCGAATCGGCAGGCGGCTGGCTCGACAAGACGCGAGACCTGTCGGCTGGTGGCCTCCCGCAGCTGCCGGGCATCACCATCCACAACGAGATCGCGCGCGGCGGCATGGGCGTGGTATACAGCGGCCGCCAGGACTTCCTGGACCGTCGCGTCGCGGTGAAGTTCCTGTCGATCGACCTGACCAACGACGCGTTCGCGCAGCGCTTCCAGCGCGAGGCGAAGATCCTCGCCGGGATCAGCCACCCCAACATCGTCAGCTGCCACATGGCGGACACGACGCCGGGCGGCCAGTCATACCTTGTCATGGAGTTCATCGACGGCCCGAGCCTCAAGGCCTGGGTCGCCGAGAACGGCGCGGCCAGTCCGATGGCCTCGCTGCGACGGATCCGGGCGACGGGCGCCGCGCTCGCGCACGCCTACTTGTCGGACATCATCCACCGCGACGTCAAGCCCGAGAACGTCCTGCTCGAGACCGTGACGTCGACGGCGCTCGACGTGCTGGTCCCCTACACGCCCAAGCTCGTGGACCTCGGCCTCGCGCGAATGGCCACCGAGCAGGTCGGCACCGGATTGACGTCGCCGGGCTCCGTGATGGGCACGCCGTTGACCATGTCCCCGGAGCAATTCGACGACCC
>JBERSB010000061.1:0-21295 GCA_041236755.1 Luminiphilus sp.
GTCGCGTTCGAGGTGCAGGACAACAGCGACCTCACCTACCGCCTCTACGATTTGGGTCGCGACCGCGAGGTCCACCCGGACCGCGCGCGCGACGTCGTCGAGATGGTGCACCACGACCGTCCCCCGGTGGAGCGGTCGACGTCGCTCGCCGACGGCGGCGAGCTGCTGCTCGTCACCAAGACCTTCTCCGTGCGCCGTTACCAGGTCTCGCACCCGGTCGAGCTGTCGACCGACGGACGGTTCCTGAGCGTGACCTGCCTCGACGGCAGCGGCCGCCTCGTCTGGTCGGGTGACGCGGGCACGGAGTCTCTGCCGCTCGTGCGGCCCGACACGGCCGTGGTGCCCGCGTGTACGCCGTCGGTGGAGATCGAGCCCGACGGCAGCATCGACCTGATCGTTTGTGACCCGGGAGGGCGCTGATGGCCAAACGTCACCAGGATCGGGGGCCGGGGCAGCGCTTCACGCGCTCCGGCAAGCCGGCAGAAGCTGAGGGCAAGAAGGCCGCCAACAAGGCGAAGAAGCGGCCGGGCACCAAGCTGACGCGCGCGATGCAGCAGGCTGCGGCTGCGCGCTCCTCGAAGGCCGCCAAGAAGCGCGCCCCTGCCCGCGGCAGCGCGCGTCGCGCCGAGGGGCTGATCGTCAAGCCGAGCAGCGTCTTCGACGGCGCGAGCAAGACCGCGGACGGCAAGGTGCGGCTCAACCACTTCCTCGCCAAGGCCGGCGTCTGCAGCAGGCGGGGCGCGGACGAGCTGATCGCGACGGGGCGGGTCCAGGTCAACGGTGAGGTCGTGACCGAGCTCGGCGTGCGGGTCGACCCGCTCGAAGACGACGTACGCTTCGACGGCTCCCGGCTGGAGCCCGAGCGCTCGGTCTACGTTTTGCTCAACAAGCCCAAGGGCGTGGTCTGCACCAACGCTGCGCACGAGCAGAAGAAGCGCGTCGTCGACCTGCTGCCGACGATCCGCGGCCGCATCTTCACGGTGGGCCGGCTCGACATGGACAGCGAGGGCCTGCTGCTGATCACCAACGACGGCGCGTTCGCGCAAGAGATGACGCACCCGAGCTACGGCGTCAGCAAGCTCTACTCGGTCGTCGTCCGCGGCCAGGTCGAGGACGACCACCTCGACAAGGCGCGCGGCGGCGTGTGGCTCTCCGAGGGCCCGACGAGCGGGATGCAGCTGAAGGTCGACCGGGTCACCAAGGACCGCACCTACCTCAAGGTCACGCTGCGCCAGGGCAAGAACCGCGAGATCCGTCGCGTGTTCGCCAAGCTCGGCTACCCGGTCGCATCGCTGAAGCGCGTGCGCATCGGCGACCTGACGCTGCACGGCCTCGGCGACGGCGACTGGCGGTTCCTGCGGCTCGACGAGGTGGGGCGCCTGCGCGACCACGCGCGCCGCGACGGCGCCGCGGACGAGCCCTTGGCGCGCGAGCCCGCGGGTTCGCGGCCGAAGGCCGAGCGCGGGCGCGCTGTGTCCGGGCGCAGCAGCGCCGGCCGCGCGGCCGGCGGTCGCAAGGCCAAGAAGTCCGGCCGCAAGCCGCTGCCGCCCAAGCCCGCGAGCCGGCGCAAGGCGACCCGGACGACGCACCGCAGATGAAGATGACCACCCAGATGCTCCCCGACGTCGAAGTCGTCGAACTCGACAACGGCTTCCGGGCGCTGCTCGTCGAGCGCGGCCCGCTGCCCGTCGTGGCGTCGGTGTGCTGGTACCAGGTCGGCTCTCGCGACGAGCGCACCGGCGAGACCGGGCTGTCGCACTTCCTCGAACACATGATGTTCAAGGGCACCGACAAGTTCGGGAAGGGCCAGATCGACCTGCAGACGAGCAAGATGGGCGGCAGCAACAACGCCTTCACCGACTCGGACAGCACCGCCTACTACTTCTCGCTCGCCTCGGACCGCTGGGAGACCGCGCTGGAGATCGAGGCGAGCCGCATGCGCGGCTGCCTGCTCGACCCGGGCGAGTTCCAGAGCGAGAAGAGCGTGGTGCTCGAGGAGCTGGCGATGGGCGAGGACGAGCCGTGGCGTCCGCTCTACCAGGCGGCCGAGTCCGCGATGTTCCAGGTGCACCCGTACCACCACCCGGTGATCGGCTACAGAGAAGAGCTCGAGCGGCTCGAGGTCGGCACGATGCGCGACTACTACGAGCGGCACTACGGCCCCAACCGCGCATGCCTCACGGTGGTGGGCGCGATCGACCGGAAGCGCACCCGCCGTCGCATCGAGGAGCTGTTCGGCGCCGCGCCGCGCGCCGACGAGCGCGCCGTCGCGATCCGCGAGCCCGAGCCTGTAGGGGAGCGCCGCGTGACGCTGCGCACGCCGCACAGCGTCGTGCGGATGTGCATCGGCTTTCCGACGTGCCGCATGGGGGAGCGCGACGACTACGCGCTGGACCTGCTCGCCTACGACCTCGGCAACAGCAAGAACAGCCGCCTCTACCGGCGTCTCGTCGTGAAGGACTGCCTCGTCTCCGACGTCAGCGTGATCAACGAGGTCCGTCAGGACCCCGGCGGGTTCTTCGTGCTGTGCGAGCTGCACCCGCATACCGATCCCGATCGCGTCGAGCGCGCGATCAGGGAGGAGGTCGAGGGCCTCGTCGCGGACGGCGTCGCCGCGCGCGACCTGCGCCGCATCCGAACGCAGATCGAGTCGTCGTTCCTGTTCCAGGACGAGACGGTGCTGGACCTCGCCATGAAGCTCGCGCGCTTCGAGGCAGGCACCCCCGACGGCTATCGCACGCTCGCCTACGTGCTGCCGACCTACGAGTCGATGGCCAAGAAGGAGCTGCGCGAGGTCGCCGCGAAGTACCTGCGGTTCGACCGCGCCACGATCGCCTGCGCGGTGCCCGCGTCGCCACCTGCCGGCAAGCCCGCGCCGGCGCGGAAGCGCCGCGCCAAGGCTGCGCCGACCAAGCGCAAGGCCGCCAAGCAGGGCTCCGGCGCCAAGGCGAAGAAGAAGGCTGCGAAGAAGAAGGCGGCCAAGCCAGCCGGCAAGAAGGCGAAGGTGAGGCGCAAGCAGTCGTGAGCCGTAACTCGATCCGGATGTCGGTCTCCGAGCGCACGCTGAAGAGCGGCCTCACGCTGCTCGCGGTGCACAACCCGGGCGTGCAGACCTACGCCTGTGTGGTCTCGCTCGACACACGCGTCGCCGACGACCCCGCTGGCATGCCGGGCGTCGCCAACATGGTGGGCGAGATGCTCGACGAGGGGACCTCGCGCTACGACGCCCTGGAGCTCGCTTCGGCCGCCGAGAGCCTCGGAGCAGCGCTGGAGGGCAACTACCGCGGCGGCGTGATCATGTGCCCCGCACCTTCGCAGAAGAAGGCCACCGAGCTGCTCCGCGAGATGGTGTTGGAGCCGAGCTTCCCGGGCCGCGAGGTGCGACGCGTGCAGTCCGAGGTGCTCACCGAGATGCAGGCCGAGCTCGACGACCCGCGCACCGTCGCCGCGCAGCGGTTCCGCCACCGCATCTACGGTGACCACGTGCTGGGGCGGTCGATGCAGGGCACCCTGGAGAGCGTCGCTGCGGTCAAGCCCAAGCACCTGCGCGACTACCATCGGCAGTGGTTCCGTCCGCGCGGCGGCTACGTCGCAGTCTCGGGCCCGTTCGAGCCCGAGCAGATGCTGGACCAACTGGAGCGGGCGTTCCGCGGCCTCCGCGGGTCTGCGCCGGAGCACGCTGCGCATCCCACGGTCGAGCTCGGCGCGGCCAGCGAGGAGCACCTCGCGATGCCGCGCGAGCAGGTCCACGTGTTCCTCGGCCACCTCGGCGTGCGACGGAGCGATCCGGACTTCTACAAGCTGTCCGTGATGGACCACATCCTGGGCTCGGGCCCGGGCTTCACCTCACGCTGCTCGCGGCGGCTGCGCGACGAGATGGGGCTGTGCTACTCCGTCAGCGCCGGGATCTCGTCGAGCGCCGGGGAGGAGCCGGGCACGTTCACGGCCTACATCGGCACGTCGGCCGAGAACCGCCAGAAGGCGATCGACGGCTTCCTCGAGGAGATCCGCCGGATCCGGACGGAGGCGCCGAGCGAGTCGGAGCTGCAGGACGTGAAGGACTACCTGACCGGCAGCTATGTGTTCGCCCTCGAGCGCAACAGCAACCTCGCGAGCTACGCGATCCGCGCGCGGCGGTTCGGGCTGGGCTACGACTTCGTCGAGCGCTACCCCGACCTCGTGCGCGCGGTCTCCGTCGAAGACGTGCGCGAGGTCGCCGAACGACACCTGCACCCGGACAACCTGACGGTCGTCAGCGCCGGCGCCTCGACCTAGCCATGGCTGCACCTACCCTCGCCGAAGTCCTCGACCTGCTGCACGAGATCGCGCCGCTGGAGCTGGCCGCCGAGTGGGACAACGTCGGCCTGCTGATGCGGCCCGACGCCGGCAGGGACGCGGTCGCTCGCTGCATGCTGACGATCGACCTCACCGACGCCGTGGTCGCCGAGGCGCGGGAGTACGGCGCGGACCTGGTCGTCTCCTACCACCCGCCGATCTTCAAGCCGCTCGCGCGCCTCGACGCCGCGGACCCGACCGAGGGCCGCGTCGTGCGCGCGCTGCTCGCGGGCTTCGCGGTCTACTCGCCGCATACGGCGCTCGACGCCGCGCCAGCGGGGATCGCCGACTGGCTGGTCGAGGGCGCTCTCGGCGACGCCGTGCCCGAGGCGGTGCACGAGATCGGAGACGGCTACGGCCGGTTCGCAGAGCTGGCGAAGCCGATCACCTGGACAGGGCTGCTCGACCGTCTCAAGCAACGCTTCGGCGTCGCCCACCTGCAGGTCGCGCGGCCCCGCGGCGCAGCGAGCAAGCTGCGGTCGATCGCGGTCGCGGCGGGCGCGGGCAGCGGCGCGCTCCGGGGTGTCCCGGCGGACGTCGTCGTCACCGGCGAGATGTCGCACCACGACGCGCTGGCCGCGGTCGCCGCGGGGTCTTCGGTGGTGCTCGCCGGCCACAGCAACACCGAGCGCGGCTTCCTCAAGGTGCTCGCGCAGAGGCTCTCGGGCGAGTTCAAAAAGGCGATGCAGGTGCGCGTCGCCAAGGCGGACCGCGACCCGCTGAAGGTCGTGTGACGAAGACGGCCCGGCGGCCCCTGCGGCTGCGGGTCGAGGTCCGACCGGTCAGGGCTCGACTGGTCAGGGTTCGACTGGTCATGGTTCGACTGGGCGTTCGGAGGGTCGGCGGATCGCGTGGCGGAACACGTAATTCACGATCGGGATGCCGAGGATCAGCCCCCATATCCCGAACAGCTTGCCGCCGATGGTCAGCACGATCAGCACGAGCACCGGGTTCATGTGCATGTGGTGCCCGTAGATCTGCGGGTTGAGCACGTAGGTCTCGATCAGGTGCACGCCGACGATCATGGCGATCACGATCAGCATGGCCGAGACGCCGTCCCCCTGCAGCGCGAGCAGCGCGATCGGCGTCGAGCTGATGAACGTGCCGGCGACGGGGATGAAGCTGCAGAAGAACACGATCGTGGACAGCACCAACAGGTTGGGGATGCCCATGATCCAGATGCACGCGGCCGTGAGCGCCGTGTTGCACAGCGCGATGAACAGCTGCGCCTCGAGCGCGCGGCCGAGCACGCGGCCGAAGCCAGCGATGTTCGAGGCGACCTCGTCGTAGATGAACCCGATCTTGGTGTTCGCGAGCCCGTTCATCCCGCGCGTGATCTTGCGCAGGTCGAGCACGATCAGGAACGAGAACAGCAGCGACAGCAGGAACGACGACGCGAACGACAGCACGGACTGTCCGATCTCGAGCGGGTTCTCGGCCAGCGACTTGCCGACGTTGTCGACGACGTCGCGGATCAGGTGCAGGTTCGGCAGCGGCTTGGCCTTGAAGACCTTGGGCCGCGCGGCTTCGCCCTGCTCGCCGTCGCCGCCCTCCTCCTGATCGCCGCCGTCCCGAGGCGGCTGCTCGGGGGCCTCGTCCTCGCGGCCGTCGGGCTCCGCCTCTTCGTCGCCCGCCTCGGGCTGCAGCGCCGCCTTCTGCTTGGCGAGCGAGGCGTAGATCGACGGGTAATCGGACAAGAACGCGTTGAGCTGCTTGTCCGCGTCGGTGACGTAGACGTCCTTGTTGCGGAGGAACTGCTTGGCTTGCTCCTGCACCTGCGGAAGCAGCGTGAACCAGGTGGCGAACAGCGTGCCGAGAAACACCAGGCCGACGATGACGACCCGGGCCGCGCGGTTCTTGATGCGGTGCGCGAGGCCGTCGACCCCGTGCGCCTGGATGTAGGCGAACACGAACGTCAGGAAGACCAGCAGCAGGAACGGCCTGAGGATGTAGAGCACCGCGATGAGCAGGGCCCACACGAACGTGCGCGTCGCCAGCGAGAAGATGCGGTCCCACGGCGGCGGCAGGGTCTTTTCGTTGGTCTCCTCGGACGTCATGCGTCGCCGACACTACGCCGCTCCGCGGGGCCTGAAAAGACGGGACCGTCGGAATGCGCGCGCAGGCTGTGCGGCCCCTGTTCAGGTCCGAGTCCGCCGGGGATGATCGCCGGCATGTCGCGCGCGACGTCGTTGCTGCTGCTGGTGGTCGCCTGCTCGTGGGCGGGCTGTTCGCGGGAGGCTCCCGCGCCGGTAGCTCGGGTCGTCTCTACGCCGCTCGCCGCGCGTCAGGGAGCGGACGGGCCGCGGTTCAAGCGGCTGGACCCGGCCGCCTCGGGCCTGCGCTTCCGCAACGAGCTGCGCCGCGAGAACACCGTCGCCTACGTCTACATGGGCGCTGGCCTGACCGTCGGGGACTACGACGACGACGGCCTGCCCGACGTCTACCTCGTCTCTCAGGACGGCCCCAACAAGCTGTTCCGGCAGACCTCGCCGCTGCAGTTCGAGGACGTGACCGCGTCGGCCGGCGCGGGCCTCGACGGCGGGGACGCGTGGGGGACCGCGGCCTCGTTCGCGGACGTGGACGGCGACGGCGACCTCGACCTGTTCGTCTGCAACCTCGAGTCGCCGAACCTGCTGTTCGTCAACCGCGGCGACGGCAGCTTCGTCGAGAAGGCCGGGATGTTCGGTCTCGGCGCGACCTATGCGTCCACTGGCGCTGCCTTCGCCGACTACGACAACGACGGCGACCTCGACCTCTACCTGCTGACCAACCGGGTCTTCCGCCCGACGCTCGCGCGCGAGATCGTGCAGGAGACGACGCCGCCCGCCGCGATCAAGAAGGACAAGGAGGCGCTGCTCGCGCCGGAGCTGACGTTCGAGCTCGACGGCCGCACCTTCATGGCCGGGCAGCAGGACCGGCTGTTCCGCAACGACGGCTACGGCACGTTCGTCGACGTGACCGGTGAGAGCGGCCTCGAAGACCACGGCAACGGGCTGTCCGTGGTCTGGTGGGACTTCGACGACGACGGCTACCAGGACCTCTACGTCGCCAACGACTTCCAGTCACCCGACCTGATGTGGCGCAACCGGGGGGACGGCACGTTCGAGGACGTGACCGGCCGGCTGCCGCACACGGCGTTCTTCGGCATGGGCTGCGACTTCGCCGACGTCGACCTCGACGGCCGCATGGACCTGTGCGTCGCCGACATGTCGAGCACGACGCACTACATGGGCAAGATGCTGATGGGTCACATGGACCAGCACCGCTGGTTCCTGATGAACAGCGACCCGCAGCAGTACATGCGCAACGCGCTGTACGTGAACACGGGCACGGACCGGTTCCTCGAGTGCGCGCACATGGCCGGCCTCGCGAGCACGGACTGGACCTGGACGGTGAGGTTCTGTGACCTCGACGAGGACGGTCGCCAGGACTTCTACGCCACCAACGGCATCCCGGTGTTCGCGGACAACCCCGACATCGGGGACCGCGTGACGGCGCTCTGGCAGGAGCAGCGCTACAACGCCGCGCTCGACGTGATGCGCAACATGCCGCGCGTCGACGAGAAGAACATCGCGCGCCGCAACGTGGGTGACCTGCAGTTCGAGGACGTCGGCGCTGCGTGGGGTCTCGACGAAGCGGGCGTCACGCACGGCGCGGTCGTCGTCGACCTCGACCGCGACGGCGACCTCGACATCGTCACCAACAACCTCAACGCAGAAGCCAGCGTGTTCGAGAACCGCACCAGCGGCACGCACCGCCTGCTGGTCGAGCTGCGCAGCGCGGGCGGCAACACGCGCGGCGTGGGCGCCAAGATCGAGGTCGACGCAGGGGGCCGCACCCATGTGCGTCAGGTCTCGCTCACGCGCGGCTACATGAGCGCGGGCGAGGCGATCGAGCACTTCGGACTCGGCGACGTCGCGCGGGTCGACGAGCTGCGGGTGACGTGGCCCGGCGGCGGCCGGCAGCGGCTCGTCGACGTCGACGCCGACCAGCTCGTCGTCGTGCACGAGGCGCAGAAGCTCGCTGCGCCGGCTGAGCCTGCGCGTCCGTCGCTGCGCGGCGCGGTCGAGCTCCAGGGCGTCTCACACGTCGAGCGGGACTTCGACGACTACGCGCTGCAACCGCTGCTGCCGCACCGCCTCTCGAGGCTGGGACCCGGCGCCGCCGCGGCGGACCTGGGGGACGGCTGTGACGCCGTGTGGCTGGGCGGGGCAGCCGGGCAGCCGGGCGCGCTGCTGCGACGCCTCTCTTTGCAAGGACAGCCGGGCGCTGCGCACATCGAGGGGCCTTGGGAGGAGGACGCGCGCTACGAGGACATGGGCGCGGCGTTCGTCGACTTCGACAGCGACGGCGACCTCGACCTCTACGTCGCCAGTGGCAGCAACGAGTGCGGAGACGACCCCTCGTTGCTCTGCGACCGCCTCTACGTCAACGACGGCGAGGGTGGCTTCGAGCGCGCACCCGACGGCGCGCTGCCGGACATGCAGATCAGCGCGAGCTGCGTCGCGGCGGCGGACTACGACCGCGACGGCGACGTCGACCTGTTCGTCGGCGGCCGCCAGCTGCCGGGCAGGTTCCCCTACGCGCCGCCCAGCGCGCTCCTGCGCAACGACGGCGGACGCTTCGTCGACGTGACCGCCGAGGTCGCGCCGCAGTGCCTGCAGCTCGGCATGGTCTCCAGCGCGTGCTGGAGCGACGTCGACGACGACGGCTTCGTCGACCTCGTCGTCGCCGCGCAGTTGCAGCCGGTACGCGTGCTCGGCACCGACGCAGGCGGCCGCCTCGTCGACCGCACCGACGCGCTCGGCCTCGCCGAGCTTCGGGGCCTCTGGAACGGCGTGATCGCGGCCGACCTGGACCTCGACGGCGACCTCGACCTCGTGGTGACCAACCTCGGCCTCAACACCAAGTACCGGGCGGCGCCCGACAAGCCGATGGAGCTGTTCGCGAAGGACTTCGACGACGACGGCACCGTGGACGTGGTCGAGGCCAAGCGGTCGGGCGGCCGCACGCTGCCGGTCCGCGGCCTGAGCTGCAGCAGCCAGGCGATGCCGTTCGTGCGCGAGAGGTTCCCGACGTTCGACCAGTTCGCGAAGGCGACGCTCGGCGACATCTACGGCGACGAGCTGGAGCAGTGCCTGACGCTCTCGTGCAACGAGCTGCGCCACGTCTGGTTCGAAAACGACGGCGGCACCTTTCGCGCGCACGCGCTGCCGCGGCGCGCGCAGCTGTCCACGGGCTTCGGCGTGCTCGCCGACCCGCTCGGGCCCGACCGCGTGGCGCTGCAGGTCTCGCACAACTTCTTCTCGCCCGAGCCGGAGACGGGCCGGACCGACGGCGGCCTCGGCGCCTGGATGGTCTTCGACGGTGGCGCCTGCGTCGCCACGGAGCCGCTGGACGCGCGCTTCGGCGACCACCGGGGGCTGCTGCGCGCGCTCGACGCGAGCGGCAGCGTGCGCGTCGTGCACCTGCGCAACGACGACCGGCACAGCGTGTCGACCTCGCGCCTCGGCGGCGGCCTGACCGTGAGGCTCGCGGGGCCCCCGGGCAACCCAACTGGCATCGGCGCCAAGGTGACGTGGACGAGCCCAGAGAGCGCTTCGCGGGTGCGGTACGTGGTCGCGGGCGACGGCTACCTGACGCAGTCCTCGGCGGCGCTGTCGTTCCCGGGAAGGGGCGGCGCGCTCGAGGTGCGCTGGCCGGACGGACACGTCACGACCCACGAGTTGACCGGCGATGAGCCGTCCGTCACGCTGCGCCCGTGAAGCTCTGCGTCATCCTCGCCGTCGGTCTGCGCCCGAAGGACCTCGCGCACGCGCCGGTGCTGCGCGGGCTCGGCGAACACGGCTTCACAGCACCGCTCGACACGGTGTTCCCGGCGGTCACCTGCACCGCGCAGGCGTCGTTCCTGACGGGCCTGCAGCCTTCCGGCCACGGTGCTGTCGGCAACGGCTGGTACTGGCGCGACCTCGCCCAGATCATGCTGTGGCGGCAGCCCAACCAGATCGTGCGCGGCGAGAAGCTCTACGAGGCGGCGGCTGCCAAGGGCATGACGACCGCCAAGATGTTCTGGTGGTGGAACATGTATTCGCCGGGCGTCGACTGGAGCGTCACGCCTCGGCCCGAGTACCACGCCGACGGCCTGAAGAAGCCGGGGCTCTACAGCGAGCCCCAGGACCTGCACCGAGAGCTGCAGCGAGAGCTCGGCAACTTCCCGCTGTTCGACTTCTGGGGCCCGAACGCGGGCATCAAGAGCAGCGAGTGGATCGCGTCGTCGTCGCTGTCGGTGATGCGTCGGCACGACCCGGACCTGATGTTCGTCTACCTGCCGCACCTCGACTACGACCACCAGCGCTGGGGGCCGGACGATCCGCGCAGCCAGCAGGCGGTGCGGGACCTCGACGCGCAGTGCGCGCGGCTGATCGAGGCGGCGCGCGAGCGCGACGCGCATGTCGTCGTGCTGTCGGAGTACGGCATCGAGAAGGCGGACAAGCCGGTCTTCCTCAACCGGCTCCTGCACGAGCGCGGGCTGCTGCGGGTCCAGGAGACCAGCCACGGCCAGCTGCTCGACTGCGGCGCGTCGCGCGCGTTCGTCTGTGCCGACCACCAGTGCGCGCACGTCTACGTGCGCGACGCGGCGGACCTGGAGCCGGTCCGCGCGCTGCTGCAACAGACGCCAGGCGTCGGCCGCGTGCTGGACCGCGAACAGCAGCGAGAGCTGCACATCGACCACGACCGCAGCGGCGAGTTGGTCTGCATCGCCGAGCCGGGCTGTTGGTTCGCGTACCACTACTGGCTCGACGAGGTGCTTCGGCCCGACTTCGCGACCTGCGTCGACATCCACCGAAAGCCCGGCTACGACCCCGCAGAGCTGTTCGTCGACCCGAAGATCCGCTTCCCCAAGCTCAAGGTCGCCCGCGTGCTCGCCAAGAAGCTGCTCGGCTTCCGCTACCTGATGGACGTGATCCCGACGGACTCGTCGCAGGTGATGGGCTCGCACGGCCGCATCTACGACGAGGACGACGACGGCCCGGTGTTCCTTTGCAGTGACCGGTCCGTGGCGCGCGACCGGGTCTCTGCCACCGACGTCAAGTCGATGTGTCTCGAGCTGCTGCGCTGAAGTAGCAGCGCTGCTAGCGGCTCGGGCGCGTGCCGCGCTCCAGGTCGTCGAGGATGCGCAGCGCCTGTTCTGGGCTCTCGCCGCACATCGACGGCTCGGCGCGCAGGTCCGCGCACCATGCGGGCCGCTCGGACCTGCCGAAGATCCCGCAGCGGTTGTTGTGGTCGAGGTGCACGCAGCGCACGCCGGCGGGCTTGCCGTCGGGCATGCCGAAGAACGGCGTCGTGATCGACGGCGCGATGCAGCACGCGCCGCAGCCGATCCGGCACTCGAACTCGTCGCCCATGTGCGCTCCAGACAAACGAGAACGGCCCGGCGACGCAAGCTGCGCCGCCGGGCCGTTCGAAGTAGGGGTGGCCGGGTGGGCTAGAAGCCCATGCCGCCCATTCCGCCCATTCCGCCCATGCCGCCCATACCACCCAGGTCGCCATGGTCGTGGTCGTGGCCGCCGGCGGGCTTCTTCTCGGGGACCGAGCTGATCAGCGCCTCGGTCGTCAGCAGCAGCGTGGCGACCGACGCGGCGTTCTGCAGCGCTGCCGAGGTGACCTTCGCCGGGTCGACGACGCCGGCCTTGATCATGTCCTCGTAGTCGCCCGTGCGGGCGTTGTAGCCGAAGGTGTCGCTCTTGTTGCTGCGCACGGTCTGGATGACGATCGAGCCGTCGACGCCTGCGTTGGCCGCGATCTGGCGCATCGGGGCCTCCAGCGCGCGGCGCACGATGTCGGCGCCGATGCGCTCGTCGCCTTCGAGCTTGAGGCTCTCGAGGGCCTTGGCCGCGCGCACCAGCGCGGTGCCGCCGCCGGCGACGATGCCCTCTTCGACCGCGGCGCGGGTCGCGTGAAGCGCGTCCTCGACGCGGGCCTTCTTCTCCTTCATCTCGGCTTCGGTCGCCGCGCCGACCATGATCTGGGCGACGCCGCCCGAGATCTTGGCGAGGCGCTCTTGGAGCTTCTCGCGGTCGTAGTCGGACGTGGTCCGGCTGATCTCCGCGCGGATCTGCTCCATGCGGGCCTTGGTGTCCTTGGCCTTGCCGGCGCCCTCGACGATCGTGCAGTCGTCCTTGCCGACGATGACCTTCTTGGCCGAGCCGAGGTCGGCGGTGCCGAGGCTCTCGAGGTTGATGCCGAGGTCCTCGAAGATCGCCTTGCCGCCGGTGACGACCGCGATGTCCTCCATCATGGCCTTGCGGCGGTCACCGAAGCCCGGCGCCTTGACGGCGCAGCACTTGAAGACGCCGCGCAGCTTGTTGACGACCAGCGTCGCCAGCGCCTCACCGTCGATGTCCTCGGCGATGATCAGCAGCGGCCTGCCGCTCTGCGCCACCTTCTCGAGCAGCGGCAGCATGTCCTTGATCGACGAGATCTTCTTCTCGTGGACGAGGATGAAGGGGTTCTCGAGCTCCGCCTCCATCTTCTCCTGGTTGGTGGCGAAGTGCGGCGACAGGTAGCCCTTGTCGAACTGCATGCCCTCGACCCACTGGACCTCGGTCGCGAGGCTCTTGCCCTCTTCGACCGTGATGACGCCGTCCTTGCCGACGCGCTCCATCGCGTCCGAGAGGATGCCGCCGATCTCGTCGTCGTTGTTGGCGGCGATCGAGCCGACCTGGGTGATCTCCTTCTTGCCCTTGACGTCGATCTTGATCTTCTTGATGTGGTCGCAGACCGCGGCGACGGCCTTCTCGATGCCGCGCTTGATGCCGACCGGGTTGGCGCCGGCGGTCACGTTCTTGATGCCCTCTTCGAAGATGGCCTCGGCGAGCACGGTCGCGGTCGTCGTGCCGTCACCGGCGACGTCGGACGTCTTGGAGGCGACCTCTTTGACGAGCTGCGCGCCGAGGTTCTCGTACTTGCCCTCGAGCTCGATCTCCTTGGCGACCGAGACGCCGTCCTTGGTGACGGTCGGGCTGCCGAAGGACTTCTCGATGATGACGTTCCGGCCGCGCGGGCCGAGGGTGACCTTGACGGCGCGGGCGAGCTGCTTGACGCCGTCGCGCATGCGCTCGCGCGCTTCCTGGTCGTATGCGATCTTCTTGACTGCCATGGGAGGATTCTCTCTGTGGTGGGTGTTGGTCGTTGGGAGCGGGCGTCAGTCGATGATCGCGAGGATCTCGTCTTCGCCGAGGATCAGCATCTCTTTGCCGTCCAGCTTGATCTCGGAGCCGGCGTAGCTCGAGAAGAGCACGCGGTCCTTCTGCTTGACGCTGAGGCTCTGGCGCTCGCCGCTGTCGAGCAGCTTGCCGAGGCCGACCGCCATGACGACGCCTTCACGCGGCTTCTCCTTGGCGGTGTCGGGCAGGATGATGCCGCCCTTCGTCTTGTCGTCCGCCTGGACGCGCTTGACGAGCACTCGGTCGCCGAGGGGGGTCACGTTCGTGGTCTTGGTCTTGGCCATTTCAGTTCCTTCGTGGGGGGGGGTCAGTCTGAGTTTGGGGATGGGAAAGGGAGGCGACGGTGGCGCGCGGCGTGCGCAGTCAGGCCGTCGGAGGCTGGCGACGCGAAAGTCGCTCGGCGACACCCGGGGGGTGGTGCCAGGGCGCCAGCGGGCCACCGAAGTGCGAGTGGATCAGGCGCTCGAGCGACTGGCGCAGCTGGGCGAGCTCCAGCGGCTTGCGCAGGAACGAGAAGAAGCCCGCCTGCCGCGCGGCGGCGACCTCGGCGGTGCTCGCCAGGCCCGAGATCAGGATCGACGGCAGCGGCCGCAGCGCGAGCAGCTGCTGCAGCAGCTCCGGCCCCGTGGTCTCGGGCAGGTGGTAGTCGAGCAGCCCGAAGTCGAACCGCTGCTGCTGCGCCATCTGTACGGCCTCGCCCGCGAACGCCGTGGAGGAGACGCCCCAGCCCTGGCTCTGCAGGAACTCTCCCAGGCACGTGCGCAGGGAGTCGTCGTCTTCAACCAGCAGGATGCGGAAGCTCTGGGCCATCGATTCGTGCGCCGACAACGATCGGCTGCCAGTGGAAGCAAGCGATGTGCCGCGCCGCCGGTATCTCCGTAAGCCCTTTCCCCTGAATATCTTGAGATCCGAGCGGCGAGGCCGGCGCGGACCCGAAGGTGTCAAAATGACGGGTTTTCCGCGGCGCGAGCCTGCCAAGATGGCGCAGGCGGCGGCGCCGGCCGCGGGTGCCTACTCTTCCTCGTCTTCCTCGTCGTCGTCCTCGTCTTCGAGGTCTTCGAACTCGCTGTCGCCGAGGTCGTCGTCATCGTCCTCGTCGGCGTCCGTCTCCAGCTCGTCCTCGTCGTCCCAGTCGTCCTCGTCGACGTCGCCGTCTTCGTCGTCGTCCTCGTACGACGCAAGCACGCGGTCCCAGTCTGCAACCTCGATGGTGCTGTTGCAGACGAGGCAGACGCTGTCGTTGTCCCGGAGATCCTCGAGCTCCTCAGCGTCGCGATAGACCTTGCCGCACTCGCGGCACCTGACGATCTTGCCCATGGCTGTGAGGTCCTGTTGGGTGAGAGAGAAGGGGAAGGTGGCTTCGTCGCAGATGCTTACCTTTGACAAAGCGCGAGGCAATGCCCTGCCGCGTTTCTTGGTGCAGGTTTCTGACCGCTGAGATCCCCCAAGTTCCGGCCGCGTGAGGCCGATGAGAACGACGCTGTGTCCAAGTCCGTCCTCGCGATCCTGGCCATCGGCGGCGCAGGCATGGTCCTGCTCAGCCTGATGATGAAGCAGGTGGCGGAGCTGCACGTCGAGAAGCAGCGGTCCCCGTTCGCAGCGGCGGTGGAGTCGCGGCTCGGCGCCAAGCTCGTCGGCCGCGTCGAGATCGAAGAGCTCGAAGAGGACGGCCGCCACGTGCGCGTGCTGCACGCGCAGGTGCTCGCGGGCTTCGACAAGCGCAAGCTCGCAAACGTCGCCGGCACGGAGCTCTGGCTCGGGTCGATGCGCGCGGGCGACGCCGCCGACGAGGTGCGCGTCGCGCTCGCGGACGACGAGGAGCCCGAGCGCGTCGAGACGTTCGTGGTCGCGCCGCCGCCCAAGCGTCGCTGAGTCGGCGCTGGCATCGCCGCGACCCGGCGCGTGCAAGCCAGGTGGCCGACCTGCTCGATACCTTTCAGCGCATGCCTTGCGCTGTCGTATTCGCCTACGCCGTCGAGGACGGCCTGACGCCGGTGGTCGGCGCAGCGCCGTTCGACGTGCTCGCGCGCCAGATCCCGCGCGCGCTCGTCGCGTCGCTGAACGGCGACGGCGACCGCGGAATACGGTTCTTCCCGTTCCTCGGGCCGGTCGACGGCGCCCGCGGCTTCTTGCGGCTGCGCGAACCGCTCGAGCCCAAGGCGCTGCTCGAGCTGCACCACCAGGGCGAAGTGGACCTGCTCGTCGACGGCATGCTGCGTCAGGACCGGCTGCTCTGGCGCGTGCTCGACGGCCGCGGCAGCGAGCGCCTGCGGATCGAGCTGCCGTTCGATCCGACCGAGCCGATGGCGGTGCTGCCGCGGCTGATGTTCGAGCTGGTCTCCCTGCTGGGCTGGACAGGTCAGGCAGAGCCGCCGCCGACGCTGCAGGGCGAGGCGCTCGGCTGGCTGCTGGTGTTGAAAGACGAGATGCTGCGCTGCGAGGCGAAGCTGCCGGAGTCGGCTTCGGCGCCGCTCCGGGCCGCGGCCCGCTGTGCCGAGCTCGCGCCCGGAGACGACGACGTGCAGCAGGTCGTGATCGAGTTCCTGGCGATGCTGCTACGGCGCGGCCAGGCGCCCGACGAGGTCGCGTGTGTCGCACAGCAGCTGGCGCCGTCGGTCTGCGACGGCAAGCGCCTCGACCGCCTGGGCGGGCTCGCGTTCGCAGCCGGCGACACCGCAGGGGCGACCCAGATGGTGGTGCGCGCGGCCGTCATGCTGCCGACGGACAGCGACCTCGCGTAGCGCGCCGCTGCGATGGCGTTCCAGGCCGGCGACGACGACGCGGTGGGGCGCGTCGTCGACGCAGCGCGCGCGGCCGACGCGGTGACGCCCAAGCTGATCGCGCAGCTCGCCGCCTGCTACGACCGCTCCGGTGACCTGCAAGGACGCGCGGCGCTGGTCGACGAGCTGGTCGGCGCGGACGAGCTGCCGGCGTCGGTCGCGCGCCTCGTCGTCTCGTTCCTGCTCGAAGAGGACCAGCCGGGCCTCGCGCGTACGATCCTCGAGCGGGCGCTGCAGACCTCACCCGACCACTCGATGCTGCACTACGAGCTCGGCCGGGCGAGCCTGATGCTCGACGACACCGCGCGCGCTTCGGTCGCGCTGCAGCGCGCGATCGACCTCGGCATCAGCGCGCGCACGATGCCCGAGGCGACGCGCCTGCTGCGGCTGTCGATGGTGCGGGGGCTCTGGGTCGGCACCCAGCTCGTCGAGACGGCGATCGCGGCGCGCGACCTCGACGCCGCGCACGCGGCGGTGCGCGCGCTCGTGCGGCGCGTCGGTCCGGTGGCCGAGGCGTGGCTGATGTTCGGCGTCGTGCAGCACAAGCTCGGCAAGCTGCGCCGCGCCGAGCGCCTGCTGCGCAGAGCAGTCACCTACCACGAGCCGTGCCCGGACGCGCACAACCGCCTCGGCGTCGTGCTGCTGCAGCGGGGCGAGCTGGTGGAGGGCGACCGACACCTCCGGCGCGCCCACGAGCTCGCGCCCGAGGACAGCTCGACGCTGCTGCACCTCGCGCAGGCCTCGGCGCTGCTCGGCATGCCCGACGCCGCCGAGGCACAGGCGCGCCAGGCCGCCAAGCTCGGCGCGGACCCGAGCCTCGTCGAGGCCGTGCTCCGCGAGATCCGCGCGGCCTGACCGGCGTCGGATTTCGCGGGCAGCCGGCAAAGCGTGCGCCTACAACCTGGGGCGCGGTGCCCGAGAACCAGACCGAAGACGACCCGCTGCTGGCGTTCCGCGCCCGCTTCCCGATCACGGAGCGCAGCAACTACCTGGTCAACAACTCGCTCGGCGCGATGCCGCGCGCCTCGCGGGAGAGCGTCGGCCGCTTCCTCGATGAGTGGGACACGCGCGGGGTGCGCTCGTGGAGCGACGGATGGTGGGTCCTGCAGGAGCAGGTCGGCGACCAGATCGCGCGCGCGCTCGGGGTCCGGGCGGGCACGGTCACGATGCACCAGAACATCGCCGTCGCGCTCGAGATGATCCTGTCGTGCTTCCGCTTCGACCAGGCGCGCAACGGCATCGTCTACGCCGACAGGAACTTCCCGAGCGACCAGTACATCTACGAGGCGCGCGCCGCGCACGGCGCCAAGCTCGTGCGCGTGGAGGCGGCGGCCGACGGCATCTCGACCGACGGCGAGCAGGTCGCCGCGCACATCGACGACACGACGCTCCTGGTCGCGATCGACCACTGCATGTTCCGCAGCTCGGCGATGGTCGACGTCGAGCCGATCGTGCAGAAGGCCGAGCAGGTCGGCGCGTTCGTGGTCCTCGACGTCTTCCACTCGGTCGGCACCCAGCAGCTGGAGCTCGAGCGCCTGGGCGTGCACGCGGCGGTCGGCGGCGCGCTCAAGTGGATGTGCGGTGGCCCCGGCAACTGCTTTCTGTACGTGCGCCCGGACCTCACAGGATCGCTGCAGCCGGCCTTCACGGGCTGGGCGGCGCACAAGGAGCCGTTCCGGTTCTCGCCAGGCGGCCAGGACCTCCGCGACGACGGCCAGCGGTTCGCGACGGGCACGCCCAACGTGCCCGCGCTCTACGCCGGCAAGGAGGGCATCGCGACCGTGCTCGAGGCGGGCCTCGCGGCGATCCGGGCGCGCAGCCAGCGGCTGACGTCGCTGTTGGTCGAAGAAGCGCAGCGGCACGGCTTCTCGATCAAGTCGCCAGCGGACGCGGCGCGGCGCGGCGGCCACGTCGCGATCGACGTGCCCTCGGGCTACGAGGTGTGCCAGGCGCTCGCGGCGCGCGAGATCGTGGTCGACTACCGGCCCGACACGGGCCTGCGCGTCGCGCCGCACTTCTACACCACCGCGGACGAGGTCCGCGCCTGCGTGCAGGCCGTGCGCGACATCCTCGACAGCGGCGCGCACGAGGCGTTCGCGCAGCAGGAGCGCCGGCCGGGATGACCGGTCCGGACGAGGGCGACCGCCGGCGGATCTCGCTGCCGGGGCATATCGTCGGTTGCGGCGCCGACCTGTTCCGTGCCATCCTGCCGGAGCTCCCATGACCAAGCGCGCGATCAACCCACACGACCTCGCCCCGCCCGTCGGCTTCGCGCACGCGTGGCTCGTCGAGTCCGATGACAGCGACCAGCGTACGCTCTACCTCGCTGGCCAGTGCGGCTACGACGCGGCCGGCGCCGTGCTGCACCCGGGTGACCTCGTCGGACAGCTCGACCAGGCGATGCAGAACATCGCCGCGATCCTGCGCGACGCCGAGATGTCGTTCGAGGACGTCGTGCAGCTCAACTTCTACGTGACGTCGCGGGACGACTACGCGACCGCGCGCAAGGGGTTCGGCAGCGTCTGGCGCAAGCACTGCGGCAAGCACTTCCCGGGTATGGCGATGTTCCAGGTCGTCTCGCTCTACGACCCGCAGGCGCGGATCGAGGTCCAGGGGATCGCCGCGCGATGATGCAGGCGCGCCTCGGCTGGACGCTGCTCGCCGCGGCGACGGCTGCGGCATGCAGCGGCGGGCCGCCCGTGCAGACCGGCTTCGACGCGAGCGCCGGCTCGACGACCGTCGAGGTCTACGGCGACGGCTTCGTCGTCGTGGACACGCGGCGCGTGCCGCTGGAGCGCCTCGTGCTCGAGCTGCGCCTCGCGACCCGCGAGATGGCGGCCGAAGACCTGCTCCGCTACGTCGTGCGCGTGCGGCTCGTGCCCGTCGAGGGCGCGCTGGCGTCGCGCTCGCAGCGCGCGTCGCGCACGCGGCTGCTGAACGAACTCGAGATCATGGGCGTCCGCCAGGTCGTCTACCTCTGAACAAGTGGCCTCCTCTCACATGACCAGCGACGACGCGCGCGCATCCCTCCTCGACCGGCACTGTCCGCCCGACCTCGTCATCTTCGACGTCGACGGCACCCTGCACGACACGTTCGCGTGGTGGGCGCCGATCATCCGCGCAGGCGTGCAGCGCTTCGCAGAGCAGGAAGGCATCGAGATCACGCTGCCGACCGAGCAGGAGGCCGAGGCCGTGGTCGGGATGAAGGACGCGGGCGTCTGGGCGCCGTTCCTCCCCGAGAGCCACAAGGACCGCTGGCTCGACCTTCGCGCGGTCGTGCTGCCGATGGAGGTCGACGAGGTCAGCCGCGGCGTCGACTACCTGTTCGAGGGCGTACGCCAGATGCTGCCGCACATGCGCGAGTGCGGCGTGAAGGTCGCGCTCGCCAGCAACTGCCGCAGCGAATACATGGCGGCGATGCAGGACGGCCAGGGGCTGCGGCAGCTGAGCGACTGGCAGTTCTGCCTCGACAGCGACAACGTCGAGACCAAGACCGACATGCTGCGCGAGGCGCAGGCCGCAGCAGGCGCCGAGCGCGTGGTCATGGTCGGCGACCGGGAGCCGGACCACGAGGCCGCGGTCGCGTGCGGGCTGCCGTTCGTGTGGCGGCGCAACCGGCGCTGCGGCATCGAGGCGGCCGACTTCTTCTGGAGCGGCGATCCGGACGAGCTGCTGACGCGGCTGGGACTGAGCCCGCTGGGCGCCTGAGACAGCAATCTTCGAATATCCTCTGGGCCGCCCGCATTCGTGCACAGGCCGGCACCGTCAGCGCCCTCCAACCAATCGATGCTACGACCTGCGCAACTGCTGCACCTCCAGGACAACGCGACGCTGGGCGGCCTGAACTTCGCGTTCAGCCAGGCGGCGCTCGTCCCCGCCCTGATCCTGGCCGTGATCTTCGGCTACAAGCTGGTCCAGCGTTGGATGGACGAGCAGGCCCGGGTGCGCGCCGAACGGCTGCGGCTGCTCGAGCAGGCGCTCAAGAACCCGTCGATCGACCGGGCGACGGTCGAGGGGCTCGCGCCGAAGCTGACGGGCGCGCGCCGCGTCGAGCGATCCGGTGGCGCTGGTCCCTTCACCACGCTGGTGCTCGCTGCTGGATGGGTCACGCTGTTCGCCGGCGTCGCCTTCAGGTTGTCCGGAGATCCCGACGGCATCATCGGCGTCGTCACCGGCCTCGCGCTGGTCACGCTCCCGTTCGCAGTGCGGGAATTCGAGCGCCACGCCTCTCGGACGTAGCGCGGCGCGGTGGTCTGTGGGCCGTAGCGGGCGGGTGGCGGCTCCGCTACCTTCGTCGCGTGCCCAGCGAGCAGCAGCTGCCAACCCCCGCCGCCCTGCGAGCGCGCTGCGTCGAGCTGCTCGCGCACTGGCGCGTCGCCGACACCGACGTCGACGTCGTCTACAACGGCCGGCTGTCGACGACAGCAGGCCGGGCGTTCGTCCGGCGCGGCTGCATCGAGCTCAACCCGCGCCTGTTGCAGCGGGAGCCCGACGCGCTGGACGGCGTGCTGATCCACGAGGCTGCGCACGTTGCGGCCTACCGGCTGTTCGGCGAGAACATCCCGGCGCACGGTCGTCAATGGCGCTCGCTGATGCGGCTCGCCGGCCAGGAGCCCAGCGTCAAGCACACGCTGCCGGTCGACGACCTGCGGCGTCGGCCGCCCGCGCGGCGGTCGTATCTCTTCCTGCGCCTCTGCGGCGTCTGCGGAGACCGCGTGGTCGGCAAGCAGGTTCGCTACGGGCGCTGCCCCGGCTGCTCGAGGCGGGACGGCTACCTCGTCGTCCGGACGCGGGCCTCGTCGGCGGGCCGGCGCGCGCTGCTCTGTATGAGCGACGCCGAGGTGCGCGCCCACTTTGCGTGACCGGGTATCCGGCCTAGTCTCTAGCCACTTGGCCGCCCAACCGGACATCTTCGAGGAGGTCGTGCGCCTCCGCGCCGAGGGGATCCCCGCG
>JBERSB010000062.1:0-8779 GCA_041236755.1 Luminiphilus sp.
CCCGTGCACGCCGACGACGACGCGGTCACCCGGCTCGACGAGGTTGGCGACGAGCGCCTCCATGCCCGAAGAGCCGGTGCCCGCCAGCGGCAGCGTCAGCTCGTTGTCGGTCCCGAACAGCCGCCGCAGGCCCGCCTGCACGCGGTCCAGGATCGGGACGAACTCGGGGTCGAGGTGGCCGAGCAGAGGCCGCGCCTGCGCGGCGCGCACCGCCGGGCTGGTCGGCGACGGCCCGGGCCCGAGCAGCAGCACTTCGGCGGGCGCCGCGCTCATCGGCTCAGAACGGCTTGGTGATGGCGAGCCAGACGGCCGCGCCGCCCGCCGCGACGCCGAGCACGAGCCCGAGGAACCGGGGCAGGGTGCCCTTGCGCACCAGCACCGGCAGCGCGCCCAGGAACAGCCAGCAGCCGAGCTTCGCCGACAGCCAGTTGCCCCACTCGACGCCGTCGTCCTTGTGCCAGATGCCGACGCCGGCGACCACCATCAGCAACAGCGCGATGCCGTGCAGGATCATCGCGAGCTTGGGCGGCTTCTCCTCGCGGGGGCCGAACACCACCGCGCCCAGGCTCAAGAACAGCAGCAGGCCGCAGGTGACGTGGATCACACGATAGATGTCTGGAGACATGGACGATGATTATGGGAGGGACCTCTCGCGCCCGCCTGCCTTTTCCCGAGCTTGACGCCGTGCTCCATCCTTCGCACCACCCTGCGATCCGTCGCCTCGTAGACGACCGTCGACCGCGGCCGCTGGTCGCGGCGCACCGCGGCGACAGCTGCAGGCACGCGGAGAACACGATCGGGGCCTTCTCCGCGGCGACGTCGCTGGGCGTCGCCCTACAGGAGTTCGACGTGCGGCAGCTGCGCGACGGCGAGCTGGTGTGCGTGCACGACGCGACGTTCGACCGGACCACGGACGCAGCGCGCGTCTTCGGCCCCGGCCGGCTCGTGCGCGACTGCGGCCTCGAGGACGTGCGGCTGCTGACGTGCGCAGGCGGCGAGCGGGTGCCGACGCTGACCGAAGCGCTCGCCGTCATGCTGCCGAAGACGGTGCCGTTGATCGAACACAAGGCGGGCGACGCGCAGGCCTACCTCGACCTGATCCTGGGTGCAGGGCTCGAAGACCAGGTGATCCTGCAGTCGTTCGACTGGCGCTTCCTCGAGGAGGCGCGCCGCCTGGAGCCGCGGCTCGCGGTGGGCGCGCTCGGCCCCAACCGCTACTACCCCCACCCCGACGACGACGCGCTCGAGCTTCTGGCGTCGTTCGGCGCAGCGCTGGTGCACTGGGACGCGACGGTGCTGCGGCGCCAGGACGTCGAACGCGCGCACACCGCGGGCCTGCTCGTATGCACCTACACGACGGACGACGAGCTCGGCTGGCTCGGCGGACGCGCGATGGGCGTCGACGTCATGTGCAGCAACGACCCGGCGCGGATGACGGCGGTGATCCAGGGCGGCTGAGCCCGCCGGCGCTATCGGCGGAGCAGGAACCGCAGCGGCGCAGGTGCGCGTGCGCCGGGGTCGCGTGCATCTGGGTCGAATCGACGCGCGCGGCTGCTCCGCTGCCCGGGCGCCGAGGCGCGAACGTCGCGGCCACCGGAAGCAAGCCCAGCGACCACCCCGGCAAGAGCCGCGTCGGAGGAGCCGTCCTGCGCGGGCGCGAACAGCGCGCGGTGCAGCGCCGCCTGGCTGCGGACGCTCGCCGCGAACGCGCTGCAGTCTGCGCAGACGTCCGAATGTGCCAACGCGCGGCGCACAGCCGGCGGATCGAGCTCGCCGTCCGCCATCGCCGACAGGTCGATCTGGATCGCGAGGCAGGCGCCCGGCTCACCCATCTCACCCATCTCACCCATCTCACCCAGTTCGGCCAGTTCGGCCAGTTCGGCCAGTTCGCCCAGCTCATCCGACTCCGGCCAGTCGCCGGCCTTATGGCCTCCGCCGCTATCCGGCGTCGCGCCGTCGGCTGGTTCGGGGCCGCTCAGGCGGCCTTCAGGGTGCCCGGTGTCGGAACGGGAGGAGCGCATGGGACTCAGGGCACATCTAGGCGCCCCGAGGCCGTTGGTCACACCGAGTTTTCGGCGGCTTTGGCCTCTGCGGTCGCGGGCACGCGCGTCGGCGCGGGCGTCAGGACGCGCCCCGCGGCCACGCCGCGCCCCGCGGCCACGCCCCGCCTCGCGGCCACGCCGCGCCCCGCGGCCACGCCGAGGCCGCCGACCGGCCCTTCGCACGAGGCCTCCGAAGCTCCCCGGACGCGCAGCTCCAGGAGCGATTGCTCCATGCCCCGAAAGATCTTACGGCGCCCACGAAACACCACCATCTTGAGGTTCTCGACCCGGATCCCGAGCTCTGCGGCCGCCTCCTTGTAGCTGCGGCGCTCGACCTCGACCATCGTCAGCGCCCGCTGCTCGCGCTCGGAGAGCTGCTCGAAGTGCTGGAGGTAGAGGTGCAGGTAGAGCACGAACGCCCCGTTCACGGTGCGCGCGCTCTCCGCCTCGCTGGCCGCCCGGTCCGGCTGCCGCAGCCGGACGTCCTCGGGGTGGAACGGCTCGTCGTCGATCGAAGTCTGGGTGCCGTGGCGCGCCTGGCTCTTGAGGCACTTGTAGAGCGTATTGCGGGCGATCCGGTGCCCCCAGCCGCGGAACGCGTCCGCGCGGTCCGCCTGGAACCTGTTGGGGTAGCGGTAGATGTTGAGGAAGACCTCCTGCAGCACGTCCTGGGCGTCAATCCGGTGGAACGAACGCCGTAGCTGGCACTGGATCGCGTGCAGGAAGGAGGCCCGGTTGAGCTCGTGCAGGAGCGCGAACACGGCGGGGTCACCCGTGTCCTTGAAGGTGTCCATCAGGCTGGTGCTGACCCAGTCGACGAACAGCTGGTCCGTCGCTACGGAGGCGCCGTCTCGGGGCGGCCGTCCGTCGGCGAGGGCTTGAAGGGCGGGGCTGCCGGTCTGCTCCCACAGCTCGAGGAGGCGATCCGACAGCGCCGCCGGATCGATCGAGGTGTGGTTGTCGTGCAACATGACGAAGGCTTCGGGGCCGCAGCCAAGTCCGCGACCAGCCGATATCGTTGCATAGTCAGATGTATCTGGGAAGTAACCGCAATGTCGCTAGGATCTACCAATACGGCTGGGCGTAATATAGCTCCGGCCCGCGACCTGCTCGCGTTCCTGTCTCGGAGCCCGCGGCGGCAAGGACGGATCAGTCCCGCGGCAGGACCAGCAGCATGCCCGCGCCCGCCGGTCCGAGCGCGTCCGGCTCGACCGTAACGTCGGCGCCGCCAGCGGCAGCGCGGAACGCGTCGACGAGCTCCGGGTCGACCCCGTCGACCGGCTCGCCCTGGCTGCTGACGCGCACGCAGGCGGCGTCCTCGCGCCAGGAGATCTCCAGGCGCCGCAGCCCCTGCTGCTCGGTCCGCGCCCACACCAGGTCGAGCGCCTTCTTCACGAGGTGCACGATGCGGGCCCGCTCCCCCCAGCAGATCGCGGGCTGCCGGGTGATGACCGAGATCGGCGAGGACGGCTCCTGCCGCACCGCGGCGACCTCCTCGCAGAGCTCCGACAGGTCGATGGGCTCTTCGCCGCGCTCCGCGCGCGCGCCCTCGACGGCCAGCACCTTCTGGACCTCTTCGCACCAGCCGAGCACGTCGCCGACGTCGCGCACCGCGCCCTTCAGCTGCGCGCGCGAGTCCTCGGCGATCGCCGCGTCGAGCCCTTCGAGCCTCGTGCGGAGTTCCTGGAAGAGCACTTCGAGGCTCTCGGCCTGCACGCGCACGCGCGCGCCGACGCCCCGCACCGCGCGCGCGGTCGGCGGCGTCGCGGCCTCCTGGTCGACGACGAGCTGCGCGCGAGGGCCGCGCGGCGGCTTGGGCAGCACGTAGCTGTCGTTCTCGGAAACGAGGATCTGCTTCTGATCGGTCGTCATGTGGACTCCTGGCCTTCCTGCTCCGGTCTCATCGACGCTTCGGCGACGGCTCCTTGAGGGCAGCCGGCGCGCCGCCCTCCCATCCAGCGCGCGTCGTCCGCTAGCATGTCGGGATGCTCCGGATCGCATCGACCGCGATGCTCTGCGCCGTGTCGCTCGGCGCACAGGGCGGTGACGTGCCGACTGTCGAAGAACTCGACAAGGCGCAGCCCCACGTGGTGCGACTCATCGCCGAGCGCCTGACGCAGGTCGTCGGCGGCGACGTCACGCAGGCCTCGTGCCACGTGCTCGCCGCCGCGTTCGACGCCGAGGACCGCGCCACGCGCTACCTGCTCTGGCGGCAGGCCGTAGGCATGGCGGAGCGCAGCGGCAACGCCTGGCTCGCGATGCAGCACGAGCGCGCGCTGGCGCCGGACTTCGCGCTGGATACGACCGAAGCCGGCGTCGCGCTGCTCAAGCGCATGGCCCGCAGCGACGACGACCCCAAGCGGGTCGCGGCGGTCGCGATGGCCGCGATGTACACCGCGGGCGACCACAACCTCGCGGCGGACGCCACCGCGATGCACGCCTACTACGACGTGGCGGTGCGGGCGGCGCTGCGCGCCGACCACGCGCCGCTCTACGCCCACGTGCGCGACCAGCTCGTGGCGCTGCGCGCGCCGCGCGCGATCACGCCGACGCTCGCCGGACGCCTCGACGGCTCGCCCTGGCGCGCCGAGCTCGTCGTCGCGGGCCTGCTGATGGGCGAGGTGCGCATGCTGCAGCCATTCACGGTGGCCCAGCTGGCGCCGCTGTTCGACGGGTTGGCGGACATCGCGCCCGACCGGCCCGCCGAGGGGCTGTCCGCCGACGACCTCGCGGCGCTCGCCGGCCGCGCGCGCCACCCGCAGATGCGCGCGGGCCTGCTGCGCTGCGCCGTGCAGCGGCACGTGCGCGGCTACCGCGCCGCCGGCGAAGCAGCGCGCCGACGCGCCGCGGCCGGCATCGTGGACCTGTGCGGCCGGCTCTGCCGCGAGGACGGGCTGTCGCGCCTCCGGTTCCAGCACCCGGGCGCCGAGGACCAGCTCGTCTACGCCAACGGCAACTGGCGCGTGGACGACGGCGAGCTGGTCGGCGCGTCGACGGGCGCCGACAACTTCGCGACGCACCGCGTGCGGTTCTCGACGATGAACGCGGTCGTCATCCGCGGCGGCATCCGGAGCGCTGCGGGCCTCAACTTCCGCTGCAAGGCCGGCGATGTGAACCTGCTGCTCAACTGGGAGATGGAGGACCAGAACCACCTCTGGCAGAACGGCGCGTGCCACCGGACCTCGCCGCGGATCCTGCGGACCGGCGAGGAGCACACGATCCTGGTGTTCAGCGACGGCGCGAACTGCCACGTCTGCATCGACGACCGGCACCTCTACACCGTGCCCGGCTATCTGAGCGGCACGGTCTCGGTCTACCCCGCGCTCGGCAGCGAGATCTTCGTGCGCGAGCTGCTGGTCGACGGGTCCCCGGACGGCCTCGTCGACGGTCCCCACGGCGTGATGATGTGAGCGGGCCGCGCGTGCAGCCCGACAGCATCCGGGAGATCGCCCAGGAGGTCGGCTTCGACGTCGTCCGGTTCGGGCCGGCGGACCCGGGCGAGCACGGCGGGCACTTCGTGCGCTGGCTCGAGCAGGGCCGCCACGGCGACATGGCCTACCTCGAACGCAACCGGGACCGCATCCTGGAGCCCACCGCATGGCGCAGCGGCGTGCGGTCCTCGATCTCGGTCGCGGTCGACTACGGCGGCCCGCCGGGAGAGCTCTCGGGCGGCGGGCGCGTCGCGCGCTACGCGACCAACCGCGACTACCACCGCTGGCTGAAGGACCGTGTCTTCGCCCTCCGCGAACGGCTGGAGCAGGCGGGCCTGCCGAAGGGCTCGATGAACGGCGGCTCCGACGCCGTGCCCGTGCTCGAACGCGCCCTCGCCGTGCGCGCAGGCGTCGGGTTCCTCGCCAAGAGCTCGATGGTCATCTCCCCCGACCACGGCCCCTACCTGCAGCTCGCCGAGCTGCTGACGGCCGAGGACCTGCCGCCGGACCCGCCGTCGGTGGGCACGTGCGGCTCGTGCACCGCCTGCCTGGACGCGTGCCCCACGCAGGCGATCGTAGCGCCGTTCGAGGTCGACGCGCGGCGCTGCCTCAGCTACACGACCATCGAACAGCGCGGCTTCGTCGAGCCGGCGCTGCGCGAAGCGCAGGGCGAGTGGCTGTTCGGCTGCGACGTTTGCCTGGAGGTCTGTCCGTTCACGTCGCGCAGCAGCCGGCGCGCGGCCACCGGGAGCGCGCGCCCCGCCGACCTCCAGCCGCACGCCGTCATCGAGACCTGGACGCTCGTCGACGTGCTCGAGATGGACGAGGCGCGCTACCAGAGCGAGTTCGTCGGCACGGCGATGCGCCGCGCGACGCGCTCGGGCATGCGCCGCAACGCCGCGGTCGTGCTCGGCAACCGCGGCGATCCGCGCGCGCTGCCGCCGTTGCGCGCGGCGCTCGCCGACGAGGACGCCGTGGTCCGCGGCCACGCCGCGTGGGCGATCGGCCGGATCGACCCGCGGGACCCTGCGCTGGATCGCGCGCTGCAGAAGGAAGCGGACGCCCTGGTCCGCACCGAGCTGATTCGTGCGGTAGAATCCTGAGGCGAGCGCGCTCCCCCAGCAACGCGTCGCGTCGCCGCGACCGTCCGGATTGCCGGACCCCGCGCCCGTCGACCCCGTGCCAGCGCACCATCCACCCGCACAGCGGCTCTCCGAGCCCCTGCAGCATCGGGAAGTCGCGACGGCGAGACGCGCCGCGGCGCATCTCCGCGCTCGGCCCCGCGCCTGCGTTTGTCGCCCTTGCCACGGGCGCTAGGCAGGAGACCACGCTGCGTTTGCGCCGCTTGGCAACGCAGTTGCTCCGTGTCCGTCGTGACCAACAAGCGCGACAACCTGGATCTCTCCTCCCTCAACAACGAGTTCTACAACGAGCAGAAGTACTGCGACCACTGCCAGAGCTACGTGCGCTTCCTGATGAGCGTGAACCACAGCTACTGCATCGAGTGCGGCGGTCGTGTGCGGCTCTTCAGCCGCGAGGACAAGCAGTCGTTCCAGGAGACCGTGCAGCGCCACAAGTGGCAGGCCAGCTAGGAAGTCACGGGCCAGGTCACCCAAAAGTGCAGAGCCCACCCGCACGACGTCTCAGCATGGGATAGGCTTAGGTGCCTCCGGGCGCCCGACAACCTGATCCCAGCAACCGACCTGCCGGCATCCGCCGAGCAGGTCGCTTGCGTTTGGGGGCACCCCTCTCCATCCTGACCGGCCCGTTTCCCCAAGCCGACGCAGGATCCCCCACGTGAAGCTCTCCGACTTCCGCAACGAGCCGTTCACCGACTTCTCTCAGCCCGAGCAACGAGCGGCCTTCGAAGCCGCCCTGAAGAAGGTCGAGCAGGACTACCTCGGCAGGACCTGGCCGTGCTGGATCGGCGGCGAACAGGTCACGGGCAAGAAGACCTTCGACGGCCACGACCCGGGTGATCTGAGCCGCCACATCGGCACCTACCAGGAGCTCGGCGCGGCCGAGGCCAACGTCGCGGTCGAGAAGGCGTACGCCGCCTTCCCCGAGTGGTCGCGCACCGAAGTGCAGTACCGCGTCGACCTGTTCATGAAGGCCGCGCAGATGCTGCGCGAGCGCAAGCACGAGTTCTCGGCGATGCTCTGCTACGAGGTCGGCAAGTCGTGGGCCGAGGCCGACGGCGACACCGCCGAGGCGATCGACTTCCTCGAGTACTACGCCGGCCAGATGCTCGAGACGGCCAAGCCGCAGATGGTGACGCCCGTCGCCGGCGAGCAGAACCGGATGACCTACATCCCGATCGGCGTCGGCGCGGTCATTCCGCCGTGGAACTTCCCGCTCGCGATCATGGCGGGCATGACGGCCGCGGCGCTGATCGCCGGCAACACCGTCGTGCTGAAGCCAGCCGAGCAGTCGCCGGCCGTCGCCGCCATGTGGCTCGAGCTGATGCACGAGGTAGGCCTGCCCAAGCACGTGCTCAACTTCGTCACCGGCCCCGGCGAGGTCGTCGGCGCTGCGATGGTCCAGCACCCGTTGACGCGCTTCATCTCGTTCACCGGCAGCCGCCAGGTCGGCCTGTGGATCCACGAGCAGTCCGCCAAGGTCCAGAAGGGCCAGAAGTGGATGAAGCGCCTGGTCGCCGAGATGGGCGGCAAGGACAGCATGCTGATCGACGCCGAGTGCGACCTCGACGCCGCCGTCGACGCGGTCGTCGCGGCGGCCTACGGCTTCCAGGGCCAGAAGTGCTCGGCGTGCAGCCGCGCGATCGTGCACCAGGACGTCTACGCCGCCTTCCGCGACAAGCTCGTCCCGAAGGTCGAGGCCATCACCGCCGGCCACCCCGCCGATTACGGCAACAACTTCGGCCCGGTGATCGACCCCGACGCGCTGAAGAAGTCGAACGACTACATCAAGATCGGCAAGAAGGAGGGCGCGATGATCGTCGGCGGAAGCGCCGCGCCAAAGGGCGGCCACTACGTGATGCCGCACGTCTTCGACGACGTGGCGCCCGACGCGAAGCTGTCGCAGGACGAGGTGTTCGGACCGGTGCTCGCGCTGATCAAGGTCAAGGACTTCGAGGAGGGCCTCGAGGTCGCCAACAACACCGAGTACGGACTGACCGGCTCGGTGTTCACGGACAACGAGCAGCACAAGCAGGAAGCGATGGCGCGCTTCCACGTCGGCAACTTCTACATCAACCGCAAGTGCACCGGCGCGCTGGTCGGCGCGCACCCGTTCGGCGGCTTCAACATGTCCGGCACGGACAGCAAGGCCGGCGGCCCCGACTAC
>JBERSB010000063.1:0-4761 GCA_041236755.1 Luminiphilus sp.
CCGGCCCGTCGCTGGTCGCGCTGGCGCCCGGGGAGCGGGCGGCGCTGCTCGGGCTGCTCGAGCGCTGGTTCCCCGAGCGCCCCGTCGCGCTCGCTCGGCTGGAGCCGATCGGCGTCGAGGCGTCGGCCGCCGACCTCCAGCGCCTGCTCCGGTGGTTGCCCTAGGCCGCCCACCAGGGGGGCAAGGTGTTGACGGCGTGCCCTGCGGCCCTAGAATCCTCGCCCCACAGTTGCGCCCGACCGGCGCGGTTGCTGCGCCATGAAAGCCGAAATCCACCCCAACTACGTCGAATGCAAGGTGAGCTGCGCCTGCGGCTCCACCTTCTCCACGAAGTCCGTCAAGCCGGAGATCCGGACCGACATCTGCTCGGAGTGCCACCCGTTCTACACCGGTGCCCAGAAGTTCGTCGACACGGCGGGCCGGGTCGACAAGTTCCGCAAGCGCTACGCGCGCACGAACGCGGCCAAGGACGCCAAGAAGGATTAGCTCGAAGCTCGTCCGCCCGCGCCGCCGCTGCATGATCGTCGCGGCCCAGACCTGCGCGCGCAGGCGCGGGTCGTCACCGAGGTCTCAAAGGAGCAGACCTTGAACCGGCCGCCCGATGTGAGCCGGACTCCGTCCACAGCCAGAGAGGAGTCGCAGCAATGAGCGGGTTGCATCCGAAGGTCCGCGCGCGCCTCGACCGCATGGTCGCCCGCACGAACGAGCTCATGGCGCAGTCGTCGTCGCCCGAGTTCGCCGAGCAGCCCGAGAAGCTCTCGGCGATCCACCGCGAGCTGGGCGAGGCGACCCCCGTCGTCCAGCGCTACCAGGACTACCAGAAGAAGGCGCAGCAGCTGGAGGACAACCGCGCGCTCGCGGCGGGCGACGACAAGGAGCTGGCCGAGCTGGCGCGGCTGGAGATCCCCGAGCTCGAGGAGGGCCTCGAACACGAGGCCGGCGCGCTGCTCGACCTGATGCTCGCCGAGACCGGCGACGACCGCCGCAACTGCATCGTCGAGATCCGCGCGGGCACGGGCGGCGACGAGGCGGCGCTGTTCGTGCGCGACCTGCTGACGCTCTACCAGCGCTACGGCGTGCGCATGGGCTGGACGATCGAGCCGATGGGGTCGGTGCCGACCGAGACCGGCGGCTTCAAGGAGGCGACGATCGGCATCAAGGGCCAGAGCGTGTTCCACGCGATGCAGTTCGAGTCCGGTGGCCACCGCGTGCAGCGGGTGCCGGAGACCGAGGCCAAGGGCCGCGTGCACACCTCGGCAGCGACCGTCGCGGTGCTGCCCGAGGCGCAGGAGGTCGACGTGCGCATCGACCCGGGCGACCTGCGGATCGACACCTACCGGGCGTCGGGCGCGGGCGGCCAGCACGTCAACAAGACCGACAGCGCGGTGCGCATCACGCACCTGCCGACTGGCACCGTGGTCGCGTGCCAGGACGAGCGCAGCCAGATCAAGAACCGGGCGAAGGCCATGACGCTGTTGCGCAGCCGCATCTACGAGGCCGAGCAGCGACGCGTCGCGGCCGAACGCGCCGCCGAGCGCAAGGAGCAGGTCGGGACCGGCGACCGCAGCGACCGCGTGCGGACCTACAACTTCCCGCAGGACCGCCTCACCGACCACCGGCTGGGCAGGAACTTCGCGCTCGCGCAGGTCATGGAGGGCAAGCTCGAGCCGATCGTGCAGGCGCTGCAAATGGACCTCCGCGAGAAGCGCATCGCCGAGCTCTGAGTGCGCGGGACGTGGGGTTCGCCAGAAGCGGTGAACCGCGGGCCCCAATGATGCGTGCACAGGTGATTCGTGCGTGACTGCAGGCCCCTGATCCGCCACGATCTCCGCCCCAGAACCCTCTTTCGCTCGTCCTCTAGGAGCCGTAACTGATGACTGACAACGACCTCGCGTCCCTCGAACCCCTCGAGCCGCTGGCCGGCGCCGCTCCGGCTGCTGCGCCGCAAGACCCGATGGCCGCCCAGCGGGCAGGCCTGGGCGCGCCGGCGTTCAACATGTACTGCGCGGACACGTCGATGTACCGCTTCCTGTTCGCGGGCGTCGTGATGTTCGTCGGCTGCATGATGCCGTTCTCCGCGGAGCTGTCGCGGGCGGGCTACCAGACCGTGTCGGGCGGCTTCTACCTGCTGATCGCGATCGCGCTGATCTGGTCTTGGTGGGGCTCGATCGCCAACAACCGCGCGTCGGGCGTCAAGTGGGTGCTCGCGGCCTCGCTGCCGCTGATCGCCTCGGTCTGGAACCTGATCGTGTTCGACCCGGAAGCGGCGCACGCGGTCGCCTCCAGCCGAGGCTGGGTCGCGGCCGACATGACCCACTCGGCGTCGCTGCTCGAGCTGCTGAAGGACATGGGCATGGCGATCGCCAAGGACTCCGAAGCGGCGCTCCGCGCAGAGGGCTTCTGGCGGCTGATGGGCCCCGGCAACCTGTTCATCCTGCTCGGCTCGCTGCTCGCCGAGGCCGGCCTGATATTCGGGATCACCGGCGGCATGAAGCAGAACAAGCAGGCGCAGCAGGAGAAGCGCATGAAGGCCGCCGAGCGCAAGCGCAAGTGAGCGAGCCGCGGCCAGCCGGCGAGCCGCAGCACACCGTCATGAGCGTGCTGCGGGCTTCCGAGGGCTGGCTGGACAAGCGCGGCGTCGACGCGCCGAAGCGCTCGGCCGAGCTGCTGCTCGGCAAGGTCCTCGGCGTGGACCGGCTGCAGCTCTACCTCGAGCACGACCGCCCCCTGGACGAGGCCGAGCGCGCCGCGATGCGCGGGCTGCTGGTCCGCCGCGGCGAAGGCGAGCCGGTCGCGCACCTGCTCGGCAGCTGGGCCTTCCGTGGTCTCGAGCTCGAGGTGGGACCGGCCGTGCTGATCCCGCGGCCCGAGACCGAGGAGCTGGTCGACGTGGCGCTCGAGCGGCTCGACGGGCGCGAGGAGGCCTCGGTGATCGACCTCGGCACCGGCAGCGGCGCCATCGCGCTCGCCATCGCCAGCGAGCGGCCGGGCTGGCGGGTGTGCGCGACCGACACCAGCCAGAACGCGCTCGCGGTCGCGCGCACGAACGCCGCCGGCAACCAGCTCGCCGAGCGGGTCGAGCTGCTGCACGGCTCGTGGTGGGAGGCCGTCGAGCCGACGCGCACCTTCGACCTCGTCGTGAGCAACCCGCCCTACATCGACCCGCGCCGCCCCGACGGGCTCGCCGAGGACGTGCAGCGCTTCGAGCCGCCGTTGGCGCTGTTCTCGGCGCCGGGCGACCCCGCCTCGTGCTACCGGGAGATCGCCGCGGGCCTTGAGCGACACCTCGAGCCCGGCGGGTGGTTCGTCGCCGAGACCGGGCTCTGCGCCGAGGAGGCGGCGCGTGACGTGCTCGCGTCTTGCGCGTTCCTGCAGCAGGTCTCGCTCGAGGACGACACCGGCGGGCGTCCGCGGTTCGTGCTGGCGCAGCGAGCCTGAGCCTCTGCAGCGAGCCTGAGGTCGAGAGGTCGCGGGTGGCGCGCCGCGCGAGGACGGCGCTGCGGCGAGCTAGACGAGCTTGCCCTTGCTGACGTAGCCCTTGAGCGCGGCCTTCGTTGAGGGCTGGATCTCCGTGAAGTAGATCGCGATGTCCCAGAGCGGCTTGCCGGAGCGTTCGCCGAGGGCGTCGCAGCGCACGACCGCGCCCGTCACCTGGTGCTTCTCGGACTGGCCGGGCAGCGAGAAGTCTAGGCCGACCAGCGTCATCTCTTCGATCGGCGCGGGCGCGTGGCAGGCGAGGCCGATCTCCGACAGGTCGCGCAGCAGCGCAGGTTCGGCGACGGAGTCCGAGGAGAGATTGACCGGAAACGAGGCGGCCGCGCGGGGCGCGCGGCGCCGCTCGGATTGCGGAGTCGGCTGAGTCACGCGCGTCATCCTAGCCAACTCCTGCTCTGCTGCCTAGCTACGGCGGTCGTTGGAACCGGGCGCAGGATCGCTAAGATTTGGCCCCTCAGCGGCCCCGAGAAGGCGGGCCGCGCCTTTTTTGCGGCCAGAAACGACAAGAGAGCAACACCCCGTGGCGAACTTCAACAAAGTCATCCTGATGGGCAATCTGACCCGTGACATCGAGCTCAGGCACACGCAGGGAGGCATGGCGATCGCCAAGTTCGGCATGGCGGTCAACCGGCGCACCTCGAACAAGGACGGCGAGCAGCGCGAGTCGACCTGCTTCGTCGACATGACCGCGTTCGGCAAGAGCGCCGAGCTGCTCAACCAGTACGTCAGCAAGGGCAGCCCGCTGTTCATCGAGGGCCGGCTCGAGTTCTCGACCTGGGAGAGCCAGGACGGCGGCAAGCGCAGCAAGCTCGAGGTGATCGTCGAGAACTTCCAGTTCATGGGAGGCGGCAGCCGCGAGGGCGGCGGCGGCGGCGGCGGTGGCGGCGGCGGCGAGCGCCGCGGCGGTGGCCGGCAGCAGGCCCAGGAGTCGGGCGGCGAAGTCGACTACGGCGACATCCCGTTCTGATCGCGCGGTCCGTCCGGCCCCGCTGTCGACCAGCGCTCCACTCGAGCGCTGCGGACTAACTCTTCTGGACCTTCTTCCAGGCGTCCTTGAGCGTCACCGTCCGGTGGAAGACGGGCGCGCCGGGCGCCGAGGTCTTCGGGTCGCAGTAGAAGTAGCCGACCCGCACGAACTGGAACGACTGGCCGCCGACGGCGTCCCCGAGCGCCGCCTCGCACATCGCCTGGACCGTGGTCCTGCTGTCGGCGCGCAGCAGCGACACGAACTCGTCGCCGTCGGCCCTCGCCGGGTCCGGGTCGGAG
>JBERSB010000064.1:0-13681 GCA_041236755.1 Luminiphilus sp.
GGACGTCACATCGTCGCGCGCTCGCCGCACCATGGCGTTGGCGCCGCGGCCCTGGCGCGGCTGCCATAGTCGGGGCTCAGCCGACCGTCAGGTCGTGCCGCTTGAGCTTTCGGTGCAGGGTCGTGTAGTCGATCTGCAGCGCCCGGGCGGCGGCGGCCTTGTTGCCGTCGCAGGCCAGCAGCGTCTGCTGCAGGATCTCGGCCTCGAGCGCGTCGGTGGCACGCTGCAGCCGCTGGCCGAGCGGCAGCAGCTCGTCGGCGGCGAGCTCGAGCGCGGCGTGCGGACCGGGCTCGGAGGTCTGCTCGAGGCGCACGTCGGCCTCGTCGAGCGTGTGGCTGGTCGCGAGCAGGACCATGCGGCGTACGGCGTTGCGCAGCTCACGCAGGTTGCCGGGCCACGCGTGGCCGAGCAGCGCGCGCTCGCCGGCCTCCGAGAACCCCTCGACGCGGCGGCCCATCTCGACGTTGGCCTCGGCGACGAACGCCCGCGCGAAGTGCAGCAGGTCGTCGGGGCGCTCGCGCAGCGCCGGCAGCACGATCGTGAACTCGGCGATGCGGTGGTAGAGGTCGAGCCGGAACCGGCCTGCGTCGACGTCCTTCTGCAGATCGGCGTTGGTCGCGGTCAACAGCCGCGCGCGGAACGGCACCGGCTCCGAGCCGCCGACGGGAACGACCGCGCGCTCCTGCAGCGCGCGCAGCAGCTTGGCCTGCAGCGGGAGCGACAGGTTGCCGAGCTCGTCCAAGAACAGCGTGCCGCCGTGGGCCATGGAGAACAGCCCCTGCCGGGACCGCTCGGCGCCGGTGAAGGCGCCCTTCTCGTGGCCGAAGAGCTGGCTCTCGAGCAGCTGCTCGGGCAGCGCGCCGCAGTCGACGGCGACAAACGGGCCGTCCTTAAGCTGCGACAGGTGGTGGATGGCGCGCGCGGCGACCTCCTTGCCGGTGCCCGACTCGCCGCTGAGCAGCACGGCAAGCGAGTCCTGCTCGGCGACCAGCTCCAGCGTGCGCCGCAGCGCGTGGGCCTGCTCGCTCGGGCCGAAGTCGAGGGGCGTGTCCGACTGCTCGTCGCGCAGCTGCTGCAGCTCGCGGCGCAGCGCGTGCTGCTCGGCCGCGCGCTGCACCGAGAGCTTGAGGCGCTCGGGGTCGAACGGCTTGGCCTGGTCGTCGTAGGCGCCGTCCTTCATCGCGTCGACGGCCGTCGAGAGGTCCTCGACCGCGCTCAGCAGCACGACCGGCAGGTTGGGGTGCAGCTTGCGCAGCTCTCCGAGCAGCTCGTGGCCGCTCATGCGCGGCATGCGCATGTCGCTGAGCACGACGTCGGGCAGGCGATCGTCGCGGGCTGCATCGCCGAGAAGCTCGAGCGCCTCCTGGCCGTCGCGGGCCTCGGTGACGTCGAAGTCCTCGTCCTCGAACAGCCCCCGCAGCACCCAGCGCAGGTCCGGCTCGTCGTCGACGATCAGCAGCTGGAGGCGGGACATACGTCTCCATCGACCGCCTGGGCGGTGTTCGGCAAGGCGTCGGCGCGCGGCAGCCACAGCCCGGCGCGGGCCCCGCCGCGCGCGCGGGGGTAGAGCCGCAGGTCGCCGCCGAGCTCGCGGGCGATGCGGCGGCAGCCGGTCAGGCCGAGGCCGGTGCCGGTCTCCTTGGTGGTGAAGAACGGCTGGAACAGTTCGCGGCGCACCTCGCGGGTCAGGCCGCAGCCGCGGTCCTCGACCGAGACGGCGACGTACGCGCCGCGCGGCTCGGCGCGCAGCCGCACGTCGCCGCCGCCGCGCGTCGCCTCGACGGCGTTGAGCGCGAGGTTCATCAGCACCTGGGCCAGCAGCGTGCGGTCTGCGAACACGATCGCCCGCGGCCCGCGCGGCAGCGTGATCGTCACGCCGCGTCGCCGCGCCTCGACGCGCAGCAGGTCGGCGACCTCGTCGAGCGCGCGCTGCGCGTCCAACTCCTGGGTCTCGGTCCGCGTCGGCCGCGCGAGGTCGATCAGGCTCTCGATGGTCTCGTCGGCCTTCTCGATGTTGCGCCGGATGACGTCGGTGTGCTCGGCCACCTCAGCGGCCGTGCGGGGCTTGCGACAGAGCGACTCGGCGGTGCCCTTGACGATCGTCAGCGGGTTGCGGAGGTCGTGCGCGATCGACGCGGCGAGCTCGCCGAGCATGCCGCGGCGGTCGGCGTCGACGAGCCGCTCCTCGAGCTCGGTGCGCACGTCCGCCGCGCGCTGCAGCGCGCCCTCCTGGCGGGCCGAGTGCTCGGCCAGCAGCTCGTGGCTGCGCACGAGCTGCGGGATCCACAGCATCAGGCCGTAGGCGGTCAGCGTGGTGCCGAGCAGGAACCATGCGCCCCGCTCGCACGCGCTGCGCAGGTAGAAGAACGCGCCGTATTCGCGGTCGAGCCCGGTGACGTGGATGGTCGCGGCGAGCGTGTAGCCGAGCCACAGCACGAAGAAGCCGCCGCAGATCAGCCGCATCGCGTTGCTGTGCAGCGCGACGCTGGCGCGGCTCGCGCGCCAGAAGAACCACGTCAGCAGCGTGAAGTACGCCGGCCGCGCGAACACCGCGATCACCTCGGGGGGATCGGGCCACGCCAGCACGACGGTCATCAGCGTCAGCAGCGCGCAGCTCGTCCGCGCGCCGGGCAGCGGGCGGGTCTCGCCGCTGGGGCCTTGCTGCGGGCGGTCGCCGAACGGACGCATACCGTGACATCGGCATGCGCGGCGGCCCGGCGTGAGCTACGCGGGCTACTCTTCTTCGTCTTCGGCTTCGTCTTCGGCTACGGCGAGCGCGCCCCGGGCGTGCAGCTGCCGCGCGAACTGGCGCACGATCGGGCGCATCCGCGCGCCGGGGCACGCCGTGCTGGTGAAGTCGCTGTGGCAGTAGAGGGCGTCGCCCTGCATCCGGTAGTGACGCATCAGGTTGAGCACGAGCCGCTCCATGCTCGCCACCTGCGTGGGCGTCGGTCCCTGCCCGCCGCGGTCGCGCACGAAGTTGCCGAGCAGGCAGATCCCGATGTTGGCGACGTTGTTGCTGCCGCGCGCGTGTGCGCCCTGCCAGCGGAGCTCCCTGCCCTCCCAGACGCGGCCGCTGGGGTCGATCAGGAAGTGGTAGCCGATGTCGCCGTAGCGGCGGTTGCCCATGTGCTCGCGCTGGATCCTGGCGATCTGCGACGCGGCCGCCTGCGGTGCTTCGCTGCGGAAGTACATCGCCGAGTGGTGGATCGTGACGCGCCGCGGCCGCTGCATCGGGTCCAGGTTGCGGCGGTCCTCGCGGCGCGGCCGCCAGCTCGCGCGAGGCTCGACGGCGAGGGAGCCCCACGGCGTGCTCGAGCGCGGCTGCGCTGTCTCGGTCGGCGCCGCGCGCAGCCGGCGCTGCAGGCCGGGATCGAGCGCCAGCGCGCGGGCCCGCTCACGGTCGTGCGCGCCGCGTTCGGGGTGGCCCTGCCTCCGGAAGGCCTCGGCCCGCAGGTAGCGCGCGAAGGACTCGACGTGCGCCGACGGGGGCGGGTCGGCGTAGAGCACGCGCGCCGACGAGTCGAGCGACTGGTCGCACCGGCCGAGCTGCAGCTCGAGCCACGCGCGCCGCAGGAGCGCGGGCTGGGTGTAGCAGCCCGCGAGGTACGCGACCTCCTGGTCCGCCGGCAGCGCCGACGCGCCGAACGTCGCGCTGCTCGAAATGCTGGTGGGGGCCTCGAAGCTCGGGCCGCGCTCCCGGTTCCGGGGCTGGGCGCAGGCAGCCAGGGCGAGCAGCAGCAGCAGGGCCGTGACCCTCACCTGGTCCAGGCGGGGCGCCAACTGCGATTGGGGAACCCCGCTCAAGGGCCTACAGCGAGGCTCCGGGTGCTCGGGGCGTCTCATTTCGAGACCGCCGACCAGAGGCGCGTCGGGGCGCGCCCAGCGCGCAGAGGTCGTGCACAGCGACCCTGTTACGGATCGCCGCCGCTCCGATGGGAAGCGTCGGTTCAGCAAGTCCAGGCCCTCCTGCGATCGATGGCGCCGGAGCATCCGGACCACGTCGCCGCAGCCCAGAAGATACCGCCGGGCCCGTTTCGGCGCCACGTTTGCCCGAATACGACGCAGCGAACGAGCGCGGGCCGGCGTCGCAGGGTGTGGAGTCCTGCCCGGGTTGCGGTTCAGGGGGGAGCCCGTGGTGGTCGATAGCGGAGCCGGGAGAGGAACACACCATGTTCGCACAGGCATCCGTCAAACTATCGGGTCCGATGGACCACCTCCGCCTGGTCTGGCAGACCGGCGAGACCTTGCTCGACTCGGTGGTCTTCGAGGAGGACCCCGAGGGCACGCGCTACAACGTGCTGCTGGCGGTCCAGGAGATGGTCACCAACATCCTCCGGCACGGCTACCAGCTCGACGACGGGCAGCCGATCGAGGTCGTGTTCACGCTCAACGAAGACGCGCTGCAGATCGAGCTGCGCGACCAGGCGCCCGCGTTCGACCCGCTCGTGCACGACAACGAGTCCGGGATGGAGTTCGCAGACGGCATGCCCAGCGAGGCCGGCGGCTACGGCATCCGGATCGCCCGCATGGTGATGGACGACGTCAGCTACCGCCGCGACGGCTCATGGAACGCGCTGACGCTGACCAAGCACGTCCGGGTGATCGCCACCACCTGAGGGACCCGTGCCGCTGCATCCCGTCTCCAACGAACTGCTGAGGGCGATCCCTGCCGTGCTCGAGGGCGTGTCCGTACACGTGCTCGACCGGCACGGCGCGCGTTCGGACTCGTTCGGGGCAGCCGGCGCCGGCGCCCTGGACCAGGTGCGGGTCGCGCTGCCCGACGGCGAGCTCGTCGCCGGGGGCGCGCTGGAGGCCGCGACCCACGACCTCGTCGAGTCGCTGCTGCGCACGGTCGCCGACCGCGAACGCCTCGAGAGCGACATGGAGAGCATGAACGGCTCGGCCATGCGCCTGCTCGAGCAGGTCTCGATGATGGGCGAGACGCTGCCCAAGCTGTCGATCGGCGGCGACGAGGCCGAGGTCGCAGCGCTCGGCGTGCGCGCCTGCCAGCTCGCGGCCGGTGCTGCGCGCGTGCTGTTCGTCTCGGGCGACCCCAAGAAGGGCTACTGCGAGGTGCTCGTCGACGACGCCAGCGGCTGCGAAGGCGAGCTGGCCGAGGTCGACCCGATGCAGGTCGTCGACGGCGTGCTGCAGGAGATCCTCGCGGCCGACGGCGTGGTGCTGCACAGCGTGCCCGAAGGCGGCCGGCTCGGCGAGCCGGGCTCGATCGAACACCTCGCCGCGCGGCAGGTGCTCGGCGCCCCGGTCGGCTACGGCTCGGGCGACAAGCGCGTCACGCTCGGCGCGCTGGTGCTGATCGACCGCGCCAGCGCCTACGACGAGGACCGCGGCGGCGTCTACACCGAGCTGGGCAGCGAGGAGGCGCAGGTCGCCGAGTCGTTCGCGGCCATGCTCGGCGCGGTGCTTGGCGCGCGCGAGGTCGCCGCGATGGGCAAGGAGCTCAGCATGGCGCAGACCATCCAGCAGCAGATCCTGCCCGACGGCACGCTGGCGCTGCGCGGCTTCGACGTGGCCGCCGGCTACTTCGCGTGCGGCGCGGTGGGCGGCGACTACTTCGACTACGTGCCGCTGGCCGACGGCCGCACCATGGTGGTGGTGGCAGACGTGTCGGGCCACAACCTCGCGTCGGGCCTGGTCATGGTCGGCGCGCGGGCGATGCTGCGCACGCTCGCGACGATCAACAGCGCGCCCGAGCAGGTGTTCACCCAGCTGGCGGGGCGCATGCACGACGACCTGACGCGCACTGAGCGGTTCCTGACGGCTGCGGCCGTGACGATGGGGCCGGACGAGCGCGCGCTCGACTACGTCAGCGCGGGCCACAACGACCTGATGATCTACCGCGCCGCCACTGGCGAGGTCGACCGGATCGAGAGCGAGGACGTCATCCTCGGCTTCATGCCCGACTCGCGATACGTCTCGCGTCGGCTGCCGATCGCGCCGGGCGACTGCGTGCTGCTCTACACCGACGGCATCTCCGAGGCCGTCGACCAGGACGACGAGATGTTCGGCGAGGACCGGCTCGCGTCGCTGTTCGCACAGCTGGCTGCCGACGAGGCGGCCGGCCCCGCCAGCGCCAAGGCGATCCTCGACGGCGTCGTCGCCGAGCTCGACCGGTTCCGTGGGGGACAGGTCGGCGCCGACGACGTCACCGCGGTCGTGATCCGCTGCACCGACGAAGGAGCCCCCCGATGAGCCAGCCCAAGATCCTCGTCGTCGACGACGAGCCGTTCATCTGCCGTTCGCTGACCTTCGTGCTCAAGAAGGGCAACTTCGACGTCATCGAGGCCCGCGACGGCGAAGAGGCGCTCGAGGCGATCCGCACGCACAAGCCGGACCTCGTGTTCCTCGACGTGATGATGCCCAAGATCAACGGCTTCGAGGTCACCCAGGAGATCCGCAGCGACTCCGCCTACGACGACGTCAAGATCATCCTGTTGACCGCCAAGGGCCAGGAGTGCGACCGCGAGGTCGGCAAGACCGCCGGCGCCAACGACTACATGACCAAGCCGTTCAGCCCGTCCAAGATCCTGGACCGGGCGCGGCGCATGTTGGGCGTCTGAGCGCGTCGCAGGCGCGAGCAGCTGCCCGGGCCTCGCACATCGCGTGCGCAGGCCGAGCGAGATAGCGGCTAGGTGTTGCCGATCGTCCGGGCGACGCGGTTGATGACGATCACGCCGGCGGTGTCCTGATCCGGCGCGACGCCGTGGTTGGCGCCCGGCGTGGACGACAACGCCCGGATCACCGAGGTGCTGCGCGACGCCGGGTTCGAGCACGGCCAGGACTGCCGGATTCGCGTGACCTTGGCGTGATCCGTCGCCCGATTGCGGCGGGCAGCGGACCGGGGCCCTGAGCCTCACCCCTGCAGCTGCGCGACGACCGCCGCGGTCAGGTCCCGGACCTCGCGCCCGTGGTCGTCCTTGACGTCGCGTGCCCGCACGACCAGGTCGCGGCCCTGCTGCACGGCGACCGCGCGCACGGCCTCGCGGATGCGGCGGTTCATGCGGGCGACCAGCTGGCGGCCGCGGGCCGACTGCGGGTCGACGCCGTCGCGCTCGATCAGGGTCCACTCGGGCGTCGCGGCGCGCACGTCGGCGGCTTCCCCGCGAGTTGCCTCGTGATCACGCCAACCGCGTTCCCAAAACCTCGTCACCGCGGGTGGAGGCAGGAGGTCGCCCTCGGCAGCGGCCCCGGCGGGCGCGTGCGAACCGGGCGCGCCGACGCGGCTCGTCCGCGGCTGTGCTAGGCTGGGCCGCTAGAAACGGTCCCATGCACCTACAACTCGAAGTCCTCGACGGCTCCATGCGCGGTGAGCAGTTCGCCTTCGACCTCGCCGAAGGCCAAGAGGTCCGCGTCGGCCGCGACGGCAGCGTCTGCGAGGTGACGCTCGCCGCGGACTACGTGCGCGTCAGCCGCCAGCACTGCGCGTTGAGCTCGGTCCTCGGGCGCATCCGCATCCGAACCAACAAGCAGAACCCGGTCCTGGTCAGCGGGGAGGCGCTCTTCGACGACTCGGTGCTCGAGGACGGCACGGTGGTCCGCCTCGGCCACGGCGGGCCGCGGCTCCGCGTCGCGGTGCGATACCCCAAGCGAGGCGACGTCGCCGCGTCGACCATCATGGTCAAGCGCGGCGAGCTGCCGCCCGAAGTCGAGGTGCGCCAGCAGGCCGCCAGGGTCCAACAAGAGCTGCAGCTCGAGCGCAAGCGGGCGTGGAAGTCGCGCGTCGTCATCGCCGCCGTCGCCATGCTCGGCGTCTTCTACGCGGTGCAGGCGCGCGCCGAGGCTGCGCTGCTGCGGCAGGCCGCCCTCGACCCGCAGCAGCTCGACGTGGTCGCCAAGATGATCGAGGACCGCGCCAGCGAAGGGCCGGCGATGGCCGAGACCGTGGCGCGCGTCGCCGAGTCGGTCTACTGCGTCATGGAGCGGCGGGGTGACGTGGTCCGGCCGGTCGGGACCGCTTGGGTGGTCGACCGTGACCGGGGCCTGCTGGCGACCAACGCGCACGTGGCCGACAACTTCGTGGAAGGTGCGACGATCGTGCGCGCCGCCGGCGCGCGCAGCGCCGACCTCAACGTCACCGCCGCGCGCTCACACCCTGCCTACGAGGTGTTCGGCGAGCAGCTCGGGCGGTACCGCGAGGCGCTCGACATGTCCGGCGAGAGCTCGTCCAACCGCTCGATGCGCGGCTTCGACGTGGCGCTGCTGGTGATCGCCGAGGCCGAGCGCGAGCAGCTGGCGCCGGACCTGGAGCTGCTCGCAGCAGACCAGGTGCACGAGCTCGAGTCCGGTCGCGCGTGCGCGACGGTCGGCTTCCCCGCCGAGGGCATCGGCTTCAACCCGAGCCAGCCGCAGCACAAGACGCACCTCGGCCACGTGGTCGCGCTGACCGACTACTTCATGGCGGCCGGGGAGGCCGAGCACGCGCAGCTGGTGCACACCAGCCTGCCGGTGGCGGGCGGCGCGAGCGGCAGCCCGCTGATCGACCGGCGCGGCCGCGTGATCGGGCTGATCAGCTCGGCCAACGTCGTGCACAGCAAGGAGGGCCGCCGCATCCCGCTGGCGGGCACGACCTGTGCGCAGCGCGTCGACACGCTGCACGAGCTGCTCGCCGGCAAGGTCGAGGACGAGCGGCGGATGGCGCGGTGGAGCGAGGTGTTCGGCGCAGCGGTCGGCAACGCCAAGAAGTCCATGGAGCAGCTGCTGATCGAGCAGTTCGAGAAGGCGCTGCAGCGCCGCGGCGGCAGCCAGCGTGCCAAGGTCTTGAGCCGCGAACAGATCGAACTCAGCTACGACGCGCGGTCGAGTGGCACGATCAAGACGGTGGAGATCGAGGCGCCCGCGACCGCGACCTACCTCTGTTGCGCGATCGCCGACGACGTTATGGACATCGACGTCACCGTGTTCCTGCCCGACGGCACCGTGCGCGAGGATGTGTCGCCGGACTGGTACCCGAGCGTGCTGTTCGAGCTCGAGAAGGGGCAGAAGGTGCGCATCGCCACCTTCCGCCAGGACGCTAAACCGACCGGCGCCACGGTCCTGCTCCTGCAGCAGGTCGAGTAGTCCCGCCGAGGCGACAGGCGCGCTTGCGCGCGCGGTGGGCTGCGGGTGCGATGGCGCCATGCGGTTTCTCCTCGCGGCTGTCGCGCTTTGCGTCGCATTGTTCTCGTCCGGCTGCACGTCGACGCCGTCGCACGGCCTCGAGGGCGTGCGCTGGGTCGACCTGACGCACGCGTTCTCCGCGGAGACCGTCTACTGGCCGACGGCCAGCGGCTTCGAATACGTCGTCGACGCCAAGGGCCGCACGCCCGGCGGGTGGTGGTACGAGTCCAACACGTTCCGCACGTCGGAGCACGGCGGCACGCACCTCGACGCGCCGTGCCACTTCGCGGAGGGCGCCTTCACGTCGGACCAGATCCCGATCGAGCAGCTCGTCGGCCCGGCCTGCGTCGTCGACGTGCGGGACGCGTGCGAAGCAGACCGCGACTACCAGGTCACCGTCGACGACCTGCTCGCGTTCGAGGCGCGCTACGGCCCGATTGCACCGGGCGCGATCGTGCTGTTGCGAACCGGCTTCGAGGACCGCTACCCCGACCGCGAGCGCTACATGGGCACGGCGGAGCGCGGGCTCGAGGCGACCTTCAAGCTGCACTTCCCAGGCCTGTCGCCCCGCGGCGCGAAGTGGCTGGCCGAGCGCGGGATCGGCGCCGTCGGCATCGACACGCCGAGCATCGACCACGGGCCGTCGCGCATGTTCTTTGCGCACCGCGAGCTCTACGCGCGCAACATCCCGGGCCTCGAGAACGTCGCCAACCTCGGCGCGCTGCCGCCGACGGGCGCGACGGTGGTCGCGCTGCCGATGAAGATCCAGGGCGGCAGCGGCGGCCCGCTGCGGATCGTCGCCGCGCTCCCGCGTCGGTGACGCGCAGGCCAGGCCGCGCGTCCATCGAGCCGGCGCTCAGCGCGTGACGGGTGAGGCGATCTCGATCTTGTAGGGCCGCCTGGATCCGCGCGGGCACAGGCCTCAGGCCAGGGCCCGCGTCATGCGCAGGACGCTAGTTACGACCCGCTCGACCGAGGCGCGCTGCCGCTCGCTCACAAGCGCGCCGTCGTCGCCGAACGCCTCGTGCGCGTCGCCCAGCGCGAACTGTTCGGTCACCACCTGCATCCCGACGTTCATCAAGATCTGCCGCAGGTGCACCAGGCCGCGCAGGCCGCCGAGCGCGCCGGGCGAGCTCGACATCAGGCCGGCGACCTTGCCCGCCCAGGCTGCCACGCCTTCTTCTGCTGCGTAGGGGCGCGAGACCCAGTCGATGGCGTTCTTGAGCACGGCCGGGATCGACGCGTTGTACTCCGGCGACACGAACAGCGCGGCGTCGTGCGCCTGCACGTCGCGACGCAGCGCCAGGGCGCCTTCGGGCAGGCCTTGGCGCTCCTCGAGGTCGCCGTCGTAGAGCGGGATCGCGAGCTCGGCGAGGTCGACGACGGTCGCCTCGGCGCCGTCGGGCATCGACTGCGCGACGGCGCGCGCGAGCTGCTTGGAGAACGCGCCGGCGCGGGTCGAGCCGGGGATCACGAGGACGCGGGTCGTCATGTCGGCACGCTAGGCCGTCGGGCGCTGCGCCAAAAGGACCGACCTTTCGCCGGCGGCCCGCGCGCGCTCGCCGGCTCGCGCCGTCGCCGCGCTCAGAAGGCGGCGCTGAAGGTGAACGCGAGCTGGCTGCTGTTCGCGTCGTTGGGTGCGCCTGGAACCGAACTGGAGATCTCTGCGCCCTGCAGCGAGCGCCACTCGAGGCCGATCGCCTGGACCCGGTTGAGCTTGTACATCAAGCCCGCCGAAGCGACGCCTGCGAAGAACGTCTCGCTGGTCCTCCGGCTGAGGTTGACCTCGAGCTCTCCGTAGCCCAACGCTGCCGAGACCCCGCCGTAGAGGTAGATCGGGGTCTCCGGGATCGCCAGGTAGACGCGCGGCCCGACCGACAGCTCGGCCTGCCACGTGTCGAGGTCGACGCCGTTATTGGTCTCGCGCTGGCCGCCGCCCGTCAGGCCGACGTTCAGCCCGATCCACGAGTCACGACCCTTGAAGGTGTAGTCGACGCCGGCGGCGAACTGGTCGTCCAGGGGCGCCCAGCGGGAGTCCTCCAGCTGGCGCGCCCCGAGCGCGACGTTGAGGATGCCGGTGTTGCGCGGGACTCCGCGTCCGACGTCCGCGCCTGCGTTGAGCAGGACGGTCCGGCGCGAGGTGCCGCCGGGGTCCTGCGGCGCCGAAAGCAGCCCGGGCGTCGCGTCCTCCAAGACGCGCGCCCGGCTCGTCGCGCAGGCGCCCAGCAGCAGGGCGGAGAGGGACAGGCAAGCGAAGCGATGCATCGGGCGGGCCTCCTTCACCACAAGGTGCCAGCCCCAGCTACCGCAGACAAACGCATTATGGGTCGTCGACCGTGGTCGGCGCGAGCGGGGTGGGGGCTCCGTCGGCGCGCGCCGCGCTACAGCGGCGCCGACGCGTCGAGCACGAACGACTGCACGTCGGTCGGGCGGAACGCGCTCAGGTCGTAGGTGACGCCCTGCGCGTAGATCGGGATGCCCGGCAGGAACGCCTGCTCCAGCACGTCGAGGGTGAAGGAGCCCTCGTCGTTGTTGGCGCCGAAGCCCAGCACCACGTAGTCCTGCAGCAACGGCGGCAGGCCCAGGGCGACCAGCGCGGTGTCGCCGCGCAGCGAGGCCAGCACGATGCCGACGAACGGGGCGTCGGTGCGCTGCTCGATGGTGAAGCGCACGGCCTGCGGCTGCAGGGACACGTCCAACGACGGCGCGGAGGTGGGGGTGACCGGCGAGGGCATCGCGGCCAGCAGGGTCGAGAAGATCATGGCGGAGGCGGTCATGGCTGTGGGTTCGGTTGTGGGGTGTCGTGGCTCGCTCGGTGGCGGTCGCCCGCGTTGCTTCGTCGGCGACGCGGGCTGTTACAAGGTCCCCGCGGAAGCGATCCGATCCGCGCCAGATTTCTCCCGGCTTCGACGCCGCGCAGTCCGCCGCGATGCTGTCAGCATGGCAGGTGCGCGGGCCGTGTGATCTGCCAGAATGGCGCTTCCACCGAGCGTGCAGTGGCCATAAGTCTTGCATTTTCAGCTGGTAGAGGACTTCTCTCCGGTGGGCACGCCATTTGATCTACAGGCTGCAGCCCCAAAGCGTGGGGCGAGCATTCTGTTGCCATTTGGTCCGGAGACCGCGCGAGCGGCGCCCGGGCGCGAGGAGTCAAGCATGTCGAAGATCGTCGGAATCGACCTCGGAACCACCAACTCGGTCGTCTCGGTCATGGAGGGTGGTGAGCCGAAGGTCATCCCCAACATGGAAGGCGCGCGCACGACGCCGTCCGTGATCGCCTTCACCCCGAGCGGCGAGCGCCTGATCGGCGCGCCGGCGAAGCGGCAGGCCGCGACCAACCCGGCCAACACGGTCTACTCGATCAAGCGCTTCATGGGTCGCCGCCACAACGAGGTCGACTCCGAAGAGAAGATGGTGCCCTACAAGGTCGTCGGCGGCGCCGACGAGCTGGTCAAGGTCGAGATCGGCGACAAGACCTACACGCCGCCCGAGCTCTCGGCGCAGATCCTGCGCGGGCTCAAGGAGTCGGCCGAGGCCTACCTCGGCGAGACCGTCGAGCGCGCGGTGATCACGGTGCCGGCCTACTTCAACGACAGCCAGCGCCAGGCGACCAAGGACGCCGGCCAGATCGCCGGCCTCAAGGTCGAGCGCATCATCAACGAGCCGACGGCCGCAGCGCTCGCGTTCGGCCTCGACAAGAAGGCCTCGGGCAAGAACCTCAAGATCGCGGTCTTCGACCTGGGCGGCGGCACCTTCGACATCTCGGTGCTCGACGTCGGCGAAGGCGTGTTCGAGGTCAAGGCCACCAACGGCGACACGCGGCTGGGCGGCGACGACTTCGACGAGCGGATCATCCAGTGGCTCTGCGACAAGTTCCAGGAGGGCAACGCGATCGACCTGCGCAACGACCAGATGGCGCTGCAGCGCCTTAAGGAGGCCGCGGAGAAGGCCAAGATCGAGCTCAGCTCGGCGACGCAGACGGCGATCAACCTGCCGTTCATCACGATGGACCAGTCGGGTCCCAAGCACCTCGCCGAGAACCTGACGCGCGCCCAGTTCGAGCAGATGTGCGAGGACCTGTTCGACCGCGTGCGCGCGCCGGTGCTCAAGTGCCTCGAGGACAGCAAGCTCAAGCCGTCGGACATCGACGAGTGCATCCTGGTCGGCGGCTCGACGCGCATCCCGAAGGTCAACGAGGTCGTCAAGGAGGTCTTCGGCAAGGAGCCCAACCGCTCGGTCAACCCCGACGAGGTCGTCAGCCTGGGCGCAGCGATCCAGGGCGGCGTGCTCGGCGGCGAGGTCAGTGACGTGCTGCTGCTCGACGTGGCGCCGCTGTCGCTCGGCATCGAGACGCTGGGCGGCGTGATGACCAAGCTCATCGAGCGCAACACCACGATCCCGACCAGCCGCAGCCAGGTCTTCTCGACCGCCGCGGACAACCAGCCGGGCGTCGACATCCACGTCCTGCAGGGCGAGCGCGAGTTCGCCAACGACAACCGCACGCTCGGCCGCTTCAAGCTCGACGACATCCCGCCCGCACCCCGCGGCACCCCGCAGATCGAGG